>NZ_LGYX01000040.1:0-1321 GCF_001264395.1 Pantoea sp. CFSAN033090
TTGTATCTTGTTTTCTGTAGTGGTTAGCTCCCACTACAGGAAGCAGGATGAATCTGTGTCATCCATCAGGATTCGATCCTGTGTGTCAGCCTAGATCTCCTGCTTCCCCTTTCACGCCAGCATTAACTTTGAACGGTTGCCAGGAGCAGCGACTCCGCATGCACAAGGGAAACGGGCGTGATGGTATCAGGTGAAAGGAGACGCAAAATGATTCAGCTCGGTGTTGATGTCGGGAAAAGTAAAATTGATGTCTGCCTGCTTCCGGAAGGCCCCGGGGGCAGGAAAAAAACCAAAGTGCTTTCTAACGGACCGGACGTGGCCCGGCAGTTGCTTGAGTGGCTGGCGGTCAGAAAAGTCGCTCTTTCTGAGCTACAGGTCATCCTGGAGCCGACGGGAACCTATCATGAGCATCTTGCTTATGGTCTGCATGAAAAAGGACTTCGCGTGGTGGTTGCCAGTCCGGTCCGTGTGCGGTCTTTTGCTACAGGCATGGGCATTCTGACGAAAAACGACCACGTAGATGCCCATGTTCTGGCGCTCTATGGCGCACTGCGCCAGCCGGAAGCATGGGTGCCCCCGCCACCGGCCATCCGGGAACTGAAAGCGCTGCTGAAAAGGCGCGATGCGCTGCGGGAAGATTTGCAGCGTGAGCAGAACCGGCTGGAAAAACTGCACGTCACCCGCTTTTCCACACGCGTTGAAGCTTCAGTAACAAAAATGATAGCGGCGCTGGATGCAGAGCTGCTTTCGGTCCAGCAGCAGATCGACGACCATATTGATAACCATCCGGACCTGAAGCAGGACATGAAGTACCTGACGTCGGTGAAAGGCATTGGTAAGCAGGTGGGCTCGAATATGCTGGCAGTGCTGCGTGGAAACGCCTTCAGCAGCCCGGAACAGGCGGCGGCATGGCTGGGTCTGGTTCCGCGGGAGAAACGGTCAGGCAGTTCAGTGAACGGCCGTTCACGCCTGACCAAAACGGGTCCGGCCGATTTACGGGCTAAACTGTATCTCAGCGCCATGACGGCGATAAAACATAATCCCATGCTCAGGATTTTCTACGAGCGCCTGTTAAAAGCCGGTAAGGCTAAAATGTCAGCCCTGTGCGCAGTGATGAGGAAGCTGGTTCATATCTGTTATGCAGTGCTGATGAAGCAGCAGGAGTTTGACCCGAATTACAGCGCATAAGTTTGACTATCAAGACGGTAGCTGACACGCTCGGCCCGCGCCATTACGCACGTCATCCTTGAGGTGCGCCCGTAAACGGGCCAACGCTTTGCGTTGTTCAAAAGCGCTCCCGGCGCTGTTGTCCCTGGCGCGG
>NZ_LGYX01000041.1:0-589 GCF_001264395.1 Pantoea sp. CFSAN033090
CTTCAACTTCTTCAACTTCTTTAGATTTTATTTTTAGGGATGAACGTAGCTCCATTGAAAATTCACAAATGGAAATACAGAACTTTGCGAAAGTACAAAGCAAAATGAAGCTTTTGAATACTGCTAAGGTTTCAATATTGATTGCTTTGAGGATGTTTGAAACAAAATCACCCTCTGGCAGAGTGTATGATTGATAAAGTACAATTGCGGCAGGGAAAAATAAGAAAAAATCATTAGCAGCTTTGACATGTTTGCCAACAATTACATATAAAAAAGAGATTGCAACTCCGCCTAACAACGAAATGATGAAAAGAAGATTGTTTTTAAATGTTTCGGTAATTTCTTTGCCAAAAATTGGCTGAGTGTGTTTTTTTAAAAAAAACATTAAACCGGTCAGACAAAAAATGACCAAAATAGATATAAAAATAACGATGATTCTTTTCTTATTCTTTAGAAGAAAATTAATGAGTCCATTTTCCTTTTGACTTTCAATTTCTTTTATGCACATGGCTTTATCTCCAATTTAATCTTATTAAGTTTTAATTAAGGAAAGTAAAAAATATTTTTATAAAGCTGATAAGGGTATCTT
>NZ_LGYX01000042.1:0-807 GCF_001264395.1 Pantoea sp. CFSAN033090
ACGCTGCCGACCGACGGGCTGATGAACGCGCTGAGCCCGCGCTACCTTAACGGCAAAATCACCCGGGTGGCGGTGCGCAGCCAGGAGCTGAGCGGCACCCGCTACGCGGTCTATGAGCTGACGGTCGAGCCGGACCTGTGGCCGATGAAGCGCGACCGCAACCTGCGCATCTTCCAGAGCCAGACGGTGCCGCAGATTGTGCAGACGCTGCTGAAGGAGTACGGGGTCAATGTGGAGACGCGCCTGGCGGGCAGCTACCGGGTGTGGGAGTACTGCGTGCAGTATCAGGAGAGCAGCCTGGACTTTATCAGCCGCCTGATGGAGCTGGAGGGGATTTACTACTTCTTCCGCCACGAGGCGGACAGACACACGCTGGTGCTGTGCGACGCGCCGGATCAGCACCAGGCGTTTCCGGGCTATGAGACCATTGCCTATCACGTCACCCCGTCGGGCGGCGTCGTCACTGAAGAGGGCATCAGCCAGTGGTCGCTGGCGGAGAGCGTGACGCCGGGCATCTACAGCACCGACGACTACGACTTCCGCAAGCCGAACGCCTGGATGCTGCAGGCGCGGCAGAATCCGGCGTCGCCGGTGCCGGGCTCGGTGGACGTTTACGACTGGCCGGGCCATTTTGTCGACCACAGCCACGGTGAGTCCTATGCGCGCATCCGTCAGGAAGTGTGGCAGGCCGAGCACCACAGCGTGAGCGGGTCGGGCACGGCTACCGGCATCGCGCCGGGCTTTACCTTCTCGATCATCAACGCGCCGCACTTCAGCGACAACGGCGAGTATCTGGTGACCTCGGCG
>NZ_LGYX01000043.1:0-1632 GCF_001264395.1 Pantoea sp. CFSAN033090
TACCCGGTTGCCGTCCGCATCCGTGGCCCACACGATGACCGTCAGCCCCGCGCCCGCGGTGCCGTTCAGCGTCAGCGTGCCGTCGTTGGTGAACTGGCCCTTCTGCAGGAAGCCGCTGTCCGCATCCTCGCCCTGGCTGTAGTCGTCCACCACGTTTTCAATCGCCGGCTGCGCCGGGGCGCTGGTCAGGACGCTGAAGTCCCACGCCGCATCCGCCGTGCCGCTTACCTGCGGACCTTCATTGCCCGCCGCGTCCACCGCCGCGACCGTCAGGGCGTGTGCCCCGCTGCTCATTGCGCTGTCCGGCGTCCAGCTCCACTTGCCGTCCGCCTCCACCGCTGCGCTGCCGATCAGCTTGCCACTGTCGTAGATATTGACGCTGACCACACCCTGCGCTATTCCTGCCGTGCTCACGCTACCGCTGTAGGTCGGGCGTGCATCATCAGTCGTTGCACCGTCGGCGATCTCGCCCCGTACCGGACCGACGTCATCGGTCAGCGTGATGCTGCTGTCTGTAAAAGCGTCGATATCCGGCGCAGTGGTGTCGACGGTAAAGCTCCAGCCATCGTCATCAGTGCCGCTCACCTGCGGGCCTTCGTTACCCGCCGCGTCCACCGCCGCAACCGTCAGGTCGTGTGAGGATCCGTCCGCCATATCCTGCTCCGGCGTCCAGCTCCACTTGCCGTCCGCGCCCACCGCTGCGCTGCCGATAAGCTGGCCGTTGTCATAGATATTGACGTGATCGATGTCGGCGGTTGCGTCGCCGGAGAAGGTCGGCCGTGCGTCGTCGGTGACGCTGCCATCCAGGATCTCGCCGGTAATCGCACCGACGTCGTCGGTCAGGGTGATGCTGTCGATGACAAGGCCCGAGGTCTGGTTATCCGGCGGCGTGCTGTCTGTCGGGCCGTCGATCACAACGCTGTTGCTGTTGCCCGCCTCGTCGGTGGCTTCCACCACGACGTCTTTGGCGTCCACGCCCGCCGGATTCGGCTGGATGCTCCAGTGACCATCCGCGTCCGCCACCGTGCTGGTCACGCTGTCGCTGACCGGATCGGTGATCACGATCACCGCGCCCGGCTCGGCGTTACCGGCCAGCTCGTCTTCGGTGTTGTTCGTGATTTCCGGAGCCGCCGTGCTGGTATCCAGCTTAAACGGCCATTCTGCGCCAGGCGCGGAGATGTTTCCTGCCGCGTCCGTGCTAACGGCTTTGATACTATGATCGCCGTCTACCATATTGGTGGTCGGCGTATAGCTCCAGTTGCCCTGCGCATCCGCCCGAACGCTGCCCAGCACGCTGTCGCCGTCATACAGCGTAACCAGCGAACCTTTTTCCGCCTTGCCGGTAAAGGTCGGCGACGGATCGTCCGTTACGCCACCACTGGTCGTAGACGTGCCCTGTACAGTGCCTACATCGTCAATCATCCCGGTGATGGTCGGCAGGACAGGTGCGATGGTGTCAACGGTCAGGGTAAATTTCGCCTCGCTGCTGTTGCCCGCCGCATTGGTTACCGATGCCGTAAAGACGTGCTCACCATCAGCCAGCTCCGCCACCGCGAACGTCCATACGCCGCTGCTGTTTGCCGTGCTGCTGCCCAGCACCGCGCCCGATTTGTCGCTGATGGTCACCACCGC
>NZ_LGYX01000044.1:0-818 GCF_001264395.1 Pantoea sp. CFSAN033090
GAACGGCACCGCGGGCGCGGGGCTGACGGTCATCGTGTGGGCCACGGATGCGGACGGCAACCGGGTAAACGCGGGGTCGGGCGTGGCGGATGACAACGGCCGCTGGAGCATTACCACGGCGGCGCTGGGCGAGGACGGCCGCTATGACCTGACGGCGACGGCGGTGAACGCGGCGGGGGTTTCCTCGGCGGAGACCGGCGCGTTTAACGTGGTGCTGGACACCGTGGCACCGGAGGCGGCCGTGGCGGCGCTGATGGACGCCCAGGGTGAGGTGCAGGGCGAAGTTGCCAGCGGCGGGGTAACCGACGACCGCGCGCCGGTGCTGAAGGGCACGGCGGAAGCGGGCGCGACGGTGACGGTATATCTGGACAACAGCAGCACGCCGGCAGGCAGCACGGTGGCGGACGCGGACGGCAACTGGACACTGGCGCTGGGCACGCTGACGGACGGGGAGCACAGCTGGCAGGTGAAGGTGACGGACGCGGCGGGGAACGAAACCCGCGGCGAGCGCGCGACCTTCAGGCTGGACAGCAGCAGCGTGGAGCTGAGCATTGACCAGGCGAACGACGATGCGGGAAGCATCACCGGCGCGGTACTGAACGGCGGCCTGACCGACGACAGCACGCCGGAGCTGCAGGGCACGGCGGCGGCGGGCGCGGTGGTGACCATCAGCGACAAATCGGGCGCGGTGCTGGGCAGCAGCACGGCAAACAGCAGCGGCGTATGGACGTTCGCGGTGGCGGAGCTGGCAGATGGTGAGCACGTCTTTACGGCATCGGTAACCAACGCGGCGGGCAACAGCAGCGAGGCGAAATTTA
>NZ_LGYX01000045.1:0-1464 GCF_001264395.1 Pantoea sp. CFSAN033090
AACAACCTGGCTAAGCTCGCGTCGCGCTTCCTGAAACGGGCATTCGATATCGTGGGTTCGCTCTCGATTATCCTGATGCTGATGCCAGCGCTGCTGGTACTGGGCTTCCTGGTGGGTCGGGACGGTGGACCACCGATGTATTGTCACGAGCGTGTGGGAATGAATGGCCGTAAATTCAAATGTCTGAAATTCCGCTCGATGGTCATTAATTCAAAAGAAGTGCTGGAAGAGGTGCTGCGCACTGATCCGATTGCCCGTGCGGAATGGGATAAAGATTTCAAACTCAAAAATGATCCACGTATTACTAAAGTGGGCCACTTCATCCGTAAAACAAGCCTCGATGAGCTCCCTCAGCTCTGGAACGTGGTGCGCGGTGATATGAGTCTGGTCGGACCGCGTCCGGTCATTGAAGATGAACTCTGTCGTTATGCCGGTGATGTTGATTATTACCTGATGGCAAAGCCAGGCATGACGGGATTGTGGCAGGTCAGCGGTCGTAATGATGTTGACTATGAAACCCGCGTCTATTTCGACTCGTGGTACGTGAAAAACTGGTCACTGTGGAACGACATCGCGATTCTGTTTAAAACAGTGGGCGTGGTGTTGAAACGCGATGGTGCCTATTAATCGTGAGTCGGAATGAGCGCGTTAATGCGCGCTCAGAGGTGTTTTGCCGTTGTCAGGCGTGTCGTTGATAGTGGCCATCATCAGGGATATCGCTGTGCATCCATAGTCCGCTATGATGCGTGGCGTTCAGGGTACACCCTGGTAGATGGCCGCTACTTATAACAAGTGGAGCAAGGATAATGAACGACAGGTTCAGTGCTTAAGTCAGGTAGGATTTACTTTTTGTTGGACGCTTACACAGCGGCGGTTTCGCCTCTATCAATAAATAACTGATAGCGAAGATCTAAATGATTACAATCAAAATGAAATTGATACCCTTGCTGGTATCCGCCACATTCCTTAGCGGGTGTACGATCGAACCAGGTTCTCACCTTTCTACATCAGGAAAAGATGTTGTTGAACAGCAGGATAGCAACTTTGACATCGATAAATATGTCAACGTCTTCCCGTTAACGCCTTCACTGGTTGAAAGGATGCGTCCGAAGCCACTGGTGGCTCAGACGAATCCTGCCCTGCAGAACGAAATTCAGAACTACGAATACCGTATCGGTGTGGGCGATGTCCTGACCGTAACGGTCTGGGATCACCCGGAACTGACCACCCCAGCGGGTCAGTACCGTAGCGCCAGCGACACCGGTAACTGGGTGCATTCTGACGGCACCATTTTCTATCCCTACATCGGTCGTGTGCGTGTAGCGGGCCGTACCGTCGGCGAAGTACGTGACGAAGTGTCACGTCGTCTGGCTCAGTACATTGAAAGCCCACAGGTTGATGTCAGCATCGCCTCGTTCAAATCACAGAAAACCTATGTGACGGGTTCAGTGACCACTTCTGGTC
>NZ_LGYX01000046.1:0-3061 GCF_001264395.1 Pantoea sp. CFSAN033090
TCGCAAAGGGATCACGCATCCCTGCAGACTGGGCTCGCCATCCCTGGCTCGCACACTTTGCTCTTCAGGCAGGCCCTTCCTGCCCGGCTGGCGGCGGTGCGGTTTTTTTTGGGATCAGATCTGGATTGAGTGCGGTTGATGAGAGTGGAAGTGCCCGAGCAGGACGAAAAGAGCAGTCCAGTGTGGGAAGGCAGGTGAGGGTTGGTAAGACGGTGCGTCGTGCAGGTGCACTGTATAAAAGACGATGGAGCTTTAGCTGGCTTTAAAGCTCCTCCCACACAGGCAGGTTGTGAACCTTTTTTCGATATGCGTGAAACAGTGCCATTGTCGTACCGAAGAACAGACCTGCGATCAGATTGGGTATCAGCGAATAGTTGTCGTCAGACACGCCCGGAAGAGAAGGCAATAAGAGCAGCAGTGGCATCATAAGCGTGTACATGCTGGCAAACACCACAAGATTGAGCCAGAAAGGAGTGAAACTCGGGGGTGGAAGATGGATATTCATTTTCCATAACAAACGATGTAATGGCGGAGCAGAGTTACTCGGCCATATTTTCTTCGCTGCCATCAGGGCTAAAGCCCGCGCTTTCCTGCGCTCGAAAATCTCGTTTTTCATCGTTTTATCATCCGTTACATCCCTGCTTAGCATTCGCTCTGGAGCGTAACTTAATCCTGTGGCTGTCTGATGACAGCGAGTGGCTGAATCGATGTTGTTTCAACAAGCATTACATCGCCCGCTTCAGCGGCAGCGGGGCCACCAGCACTTTCACGCCTAGTGCTTCAAACGCTTTGACCTGCGCAGTGCTGATGCCGCTGTCGGTGATCAGGTAGTGGATATTGCTCCAGTCACAGGGCAGCGCGAACATCGAAACCTTGTCGATTTTGCTGGAGTCAGCGACCACGTAAACCGTGCTGGCGGATTTGATCATCGCCAGCTTTACCTTGATGTCGGTTTCACTGGGGAAGCTCAGGCCCAGACGCGGTGAGATGCAGGCGGTCGCCAGGAAGAGTTTACCGGCCAGCACGTTTTCGAAGAAGCTGGCCGCCTTTTCGCCGGAGGTAGAGAGCGTCGGAAATTTAAAGGTACCGCCGGTCAGCAGGATGTTGATCCCCGGCTCGCCGCCCAGTTTCAGGGCGATATTCACCGCGGTTGTCACGACCGACAGGCGGCGGATGTGGCTGATGGCATCGGTGATCGCGGTGGTCGTGGTGCCGGAATCGAAAATCACCGTGTCGCCATTTTCGATATGCTGCGCCGCCAGCCGGCCAATCGCCTCTTTCTCTTCCAGATGTGTCTGCCGCTCCAGCAGCATCGCCCCGGTATTCTGTTTGCCCGTCATCAGCGTCGCGCCACCATGGTAGCGCTGCACAAAGCCCTGTTTTTGCAGCATGCGAAGGTCGCTGCGTAAGGTGGCTTCGGTCAGTCCAAAGGTCTCCGTCAAAGCTTTCACCGTGACCGTGCCATCCTCACGGATCATCTCCAGAATTTTCTCGCGGCGTTGCTGCATGTCAGCGAACTGCTCACTTTTGCTTTTCAATCGAAATGCTCCCTTTTCCAATAACCTGAGAAGTCGGGCGAACAAGGTCTTTGTGGCTGAGTTTAACGCGCCATTTTTATGAATGCGAGATAGCCTGATCTGTCTTTGGTTTTCGAACGAAAATATAAAATGTGCAGGTTATTGAATCTCTCATGCTTTCCGGATTGCAGCCAGCTGCCTTTATTTCGGGACTGGAAGCCAGATCACGTCTTTTCAATCAGATAAGCTGCTTTGCAGGGCAGATGGTCGAAATTTGATCTGCTCCACACAACATTTCTTTTCGATAGCTTATATTTTTGTTCGAAAATGAGTGAGTCAACGGCATCGGCAAAAATCTGAGGGGAAGAGTGGGATGAGTGGTGAATATGACGTAAACCTGCGCTACGGCGTGGATACCGCAATGAATCTGGCTGGCAAAGTGGCCGTCGTGACCGGCGGGCTTGGCGGTATCGCGATGGCGACCAATGGCATGTTGCTGGAGAAGGGCGCGAGTCTGGCACTACTCTATCCGCCGTTTGAAGCAGAGAAGGTGGCCAGCCTGAGGACAGATTTCCCCGTCGAGCGGGTGCAGTTTGTCTGCTGTGACGTTACCGATCCTGCGTCGGTTGAACAGGCTTTTGACGATGTGGTTTCCCACTATGGCCGGATCGATATCCTGGTGAACTGCGCAGGCTACGTGATGCTGCAGCCGGTGATCGAAACCGATTTTGACGAGTGGCAGAAGCAGATTGCGGTGAATCTCACCGGGCCTTTTCTCTGCTCACAGGCCGCCGCACGGCTGATGATCCGTGCCGGTGCGGGCGGCAAAATTATTAATATCGCCTCCCAGGCGGCATCCATCGCTATCGACAACCATGTCGCCTACACCTCAGCCAAAGCGGGCCTGCTGGGCATGACCAAAGTGATGGCCAAAGAGTTTGCCCCGCATCGGATTAACGTTAACACCCTGTCGCCCACCGTAGTGCTGACGCCGATGGGCGAAAAGGCCTGGCGCGGCGAGAAGGGCGAGCAGATGAAGAAGCTGATTCCGCTCGGACGCTTTGCCTATACCGATGAGATCGCCGCTGCGGTGCTGTTTTTCGCCAGCAACGGCAGCGACATGATCACCGGCGCCGACTTGATGATCGATGGGGGCTTTACCATCTGGTAAGGCCAATCCTGCACCCGGGAATTCATACCCTGCCATAACGATAAGAGAGAACATCATGAAAAACCGTACCTTGCTGTGCACTGCCGTGGCTGCCTGTCTGGTTTCGCAGGCGGCGTTTGCCGCCGAAAAGGGCACCATTATGATTCTGGTTAACTCACTCGATAATCCCTACTACGCCTCCGAAGCCAAAGGCGCCAATCTCAAAGCGCAGGAGCTGGGTTACAAAACGACGGTGCTGTCGCACGGCGAAGATGTGAAGAAACAGAGCGAACTAATCGACGCCGCTATCGGTAAAAAAGTACAGGGCATCGTGCTGGATAACGCCGACTCCACCGCCAGCGTGGCGGCGATTAAAAAAGCCAAAGATGCCGGG
>NZ_LGYX01000047.1:0-3219 GCF_001264395.1 Pantoea sp. CFSAN033090
ATCCGGAACTGGTGGGCGAAGTGCTGGCGACCATGCGTACCCTGGCCGACCAGGGATTAACGATGATCGTGGTGACTCATGAGATTAGCTTTGCGCGGGAAGCCGCCGATCGCGTGGTCTTTATGGATGGGGGTGTGGTGGTGGAGCAGGGCACGCCTGAAGAGGTGATCGCGAATCCACAGCATCCGCGCACCCAGGCGTTCCTGAGTCGCTTCATCTGAGATCTTACTCTGTTACAGATTCCAGTTGTCGCCGCAGGCAAACTGCGCGTAAATATCAGTCACCGTGATTCGATAAAGTTGAAAGGTTAAATATGGAAGGTATCAGTATTGCCAAGCTGCTGATTATCGGTGCGCTTATCGTACTGCTTTTTGGTACCAACAAGTTGCGCTCACTGGGTGGCGATCTGGGCTCCGCAATCAAGGGCTTTAAAAAAGCCATGAAAGATGAAGATACCAGCGCAACCCGAACTGCGGCTGAAGACGTGCCGGCAGAACGCGTCGTTCATAAAGATTAATCGGTTATTTGCTGCAAATAACTGTTACTTTTTATTTCAGGCACAGATAAAAAAACCAGACTGTCTCCAGTCTGGTTTTTTGTTTTTCGGGCTTCCTGAAGCAAAAGCGTGCTTATTTCACTTCTTCGCCTTTGGCCTGCATATCCGCATGATAGGAAGAGCGGACAAACGGACCGCACGCGGCATGGGTAAAGCCCATCGCCATCGCTTCTTCTTTCATCTCATCGAACTCAGCCGGGCTGACGTAGCGCTGAACCGGCAGGTGGTGGCGGCTCGGCTGCAGATACTGGCCCAGCGTCAGCATGGTGACACCATGGCGACGCAGATCGCGCATCACTTCAACGATTTCGGCATTGGTTTCGCCCAGGCCCACCATCAGACCCGATTTTGTCGGGATGTGAGGATGTGCCTCTTTGAAACGTTCAAGCAGCTTCAGTGACCACTCGTAGTTCGCGCCCGGACGCACCTGGCGGTAGACTCGCGGTACGTTTTCCAGATTGTGGTTAAACACATCCGGTGGCGTCGCGGTAAGAATCTCCAGCGCGCGATCCATACGGCCACGGAAGTCCGGCACCAGCGTTTCGATTTTGATCGTCGGATTTTTTTCGCGAATCGCGCTGATGCAGTCGGCAAAGTGCTGTGCGCCACCATCACGCAAATCATCGCGGTCAACCGAGGTGATCACCACGTAGCGCAGGCCCATATCGGCAATCGTCTGCGCCAGTTTAGCGGGTTCGTTAGCGTCAGGGGCATTGGGGCGGCCATGTGCCACATCGCAGAACGGACAACGACGGGTACAGATTGCGCCAAGGATCATAAAGGTGGCGGTGCCGTGGTTGAAGCATTCGGCGAGGTTAGGGCAGGATGCCTCTTCACAGACTGAGTGCAGCCCGTTTTTACGCATCGCGGCTTTAATGCCCTGAATACGACTGGAGTCAGCTGGCAGCTTGATTTTCATCCATTCCGGCTTACGCAACATCTCCTGCCGTTCAACAGCCACGGTTTTCACCGGGATCAGCGCCATTTTGTCTGCGTCACGATATTTGACGCCGCGTTCCATCTGAATTGGTTTACTCATAAATCAGCAGGTTCCGGTCGGATTGCGATTTGAAAGCGTTCCCACTCAAACCGGGAAGGCTGCTTTCAACTTTATTTGAAAAAAGTGCAAAAATTATATCATCACATCGCCTGCGAAGCAGCCACAGTCAGCGCGGATAAGTTACATATTTGTAAATTCGCATTCTGCGTTAAGGTTTAACAGGGAGATCCCCTGAAATCCATTCAACATTTTCATAACCTGACAGCCGCGCAAACGCGCTGACCAGCGGAGAGTGTACCTGCTCCGTCGTCACCTCTGGCTGGAAATTTTTCAACTGGGTCATGCTCATGCCGGCGTAACCACAGGGATTGATGCGCAGGAAGGGCGACAAATCCATAGCAACATTCAGCGCCAGACCGTGAAACGAGCAGCCTTTACGGATGCGTAATCCCAGTGAGCAGATCTTCTCTTCCCCGACGTAGACGCCAGGTGCATCAGCACGGGCGCGGGCGCTGACGCCAAACTCTGCCAGGGTGGCGATAACCGTCTCTTCCAGAATGGTCACCAGCTGGCGTACGCCGAGCTTACGGCGTTTCACATCGATCAGGACGTACATCACCTGCTGTCCTGGCCCGTGATAGGTGACCTGACCCCCGCGGTCACTCTGCACCACCGGGATTTCGCCTGGCATCAGCAGATGCTCTGCTTTGCCCGCCTGCCCCTGAGTGAAGACCGGAGGATGTTCAACCAGCCAGATTTCATCACGACTCTGGTCGTTGCGCTGGTCGGTATAGTGATGCATGGCGTCGGAGACAGATTGCCAGTCGCGCAGACCTGACTGGCGGACAAGAAGAGTTTCAACTGACAAAACGATAGCCCGCTAAAGGAAATAACGCTGAGGATAACGTCGGCAAACCGTCAGGCAGAGGCGCCTTGCCGACCCGTAAATTACAGTACCATCCGCACAATTTCGATGTTGCCCAGCTCTTCGTACAGGCGTTCTACCTGCTCGATGTGGGTGGCGGTGATAGTGATGTTGACGGAGTGATAGTTGCCTTTGCTGCTCGGCTTAACTTCAGGGCTGTAGTCGCCTGGCGCATGGCGTTGCACCACTTCAACCACTTGATCAACCAGCTCCGGTTGTGCCAGACCCATTACTTTGTAGGTAAATGGGGTAGGAAATTCGAGCAGCTCATTCAGTTTGGTTTTCATATTAACTCCGGTGCATAAAAAACAGGCTCCCGCCTGAGCGGGAGCAACATAATATCGTGTAATGGGGGCGAAGGGGTGATTTTTCAATCACCCGCCACGCTTAACCGAACCAGTGATGGAACATCAGCTTGATGTAATCAACGATACGGCCAAAGAAACCTCCTTCAGAGATCTCGTTCAGTACCACCAGCGGACGCTGTTCGATAGTCTTGCCATCCAGCTGGAAGTTGATGCTGCCGACCACCTGATTTTTCTTCAGTGGTGCATGCAGTTCCGTGTTGGTCAGCACATAGCTGGCTTTCAGATCTTTCATGCGGCCACGTGGGATGGTCAGGTAAGCATCTTTTTCCACGCCCAGCTGCACACGGTCGTTATCGCCGAACCAGACTGGCTCAGAGGCGAACTCTTTGCCCGCTTTCAGTGGCGCCACGGTTTCAAAGAAACGGAAGCC
>NZ_LGYX01000005.1:0-135404 GCF_001264395.1 Pantoea sp. CFSAN033090
CCATCCCGGGGCTCAGCGCGGGCGATTACGCCCCTCCCTGAGGGCGCACCGTAGCCGGGCCAACGCTTTGCGTTGTTCAAAAACGCTCCCGGTGTTTTTAGTACGCACCTCATCCCTGAGGTGCGCCCGTAGCCGGACCAACGCGTTGCGTTGTTCAAAAACGCTCCCGGCGTTTTTAGTACGCACCTCATCCCTGAGGGGCGCCCGTAGCCGGGCCAACGCGTTGCGTTGTTCAAAAACGCTCCCGGCGTTTTTGTCCGGGGGGCGCAATGTTTTGCTACAGGCCTGTGCTCCCATCGCTTTCAATTTTGTGCGGTCTGTAAACACCAGAATGCGCTGCCAATCCTCAGCTGACCTTTTCTGCCACGCCGACCGGTTGATTCTCATCCTGATCAACCGCGAAGCAGGCAATCTCCTGTCCGCCATAGTTTTTCAGCTTCGGCTGCAACTGCACGCAGGTGCCAAAACGTCGGTGGCAGCGCGCATTAAAGGCGCAGCCCGGCGGTGGATTAAGCGGGCTGGGCAGCTCGCCGGTCAGCTTAATGCGCTCACGACGGTCGTCAGGATTCAGACGCGGCGTCGCTGACAGCAAAGCCTGAGTATAAGGATGGCGCGGGTTGGCAAAAATCGCCTCTTTGCTGCCCTTCTCAACGCACCGGCCGAGATACATCACCATCACCTCATCGGCAATATGTTCCACCACCGACAAATCGTGCGAGATAAAGACATACGAAAGCCCCATATCCTGCTGCAGATCCATCATCAGGTTAAGCACCTGGGCACGCACCGACACGTCGAGCGCCGAAACCGGCTCATCGGCAATCAGGACGTCCGGATCGAGCATCAGCCCACGTGCGATGGCGATACGCTGACGCTGCCCGCCTGAGAACATGTGCGGGTAGCGGTCGTAGTGCTCGGTTTTCAGGCCGACTTTTGCCATCATCTCCAGCGTCTTCTCGCGGCGTTCCGCGCGGGTCAGCTGGGTATTAATCACCAGCGGCTCTTCCAGAATCTGGCTTACTTTTTTGCGCGGATTGAGTGAGCCGTACGGGTTCTGGAACACGATCTGGATTTTCTGGCGACGCAGCTTCTGCGCCTGGGGATCATGTTTCAGCAGATCCTGACCGTGCCAGTAAAGCTGCCCTTCGGTCGGGGTTTCAATCATCGTCAGCAGGCGGCCCAGCGTGGATTTACCACAGCCTGACTCGCCTACCACCGCCAGCGTTTTGCCGCGTTCCAGATTAAAAGAGACGCCATCCAGCGCTTTGACCAGACGCTCCTGACCAAACAGCCCCTTCTTCACCGGGTAGTGCTTCTTCAGATCAATCGCCTGCAGCAGGAACTGATCTTTCGTGGTTTCATGACTCATAAGTTGGTCTCCCGGCATCGTCCAGCGGATAGTGACACTTGGACTGGCGTCCTGGAATGGTGCGCAGTTCAGGTTCTTCCTGACGACAAAGGTCAGTCGCATAGGGGCAGCGTGGATTAAGCAGACAGCCAATCGGGCGGTCATACTTGCCCGGTACCACGCCAGGCAGCGAGGCCAGGCGTGCTTTATCGGCCGCGAACTCCGGTAGCGCACGCAGCAGCGCCTGCGTATAAGGATGGCGCGGCGCCTTAAAGATATCGGTCGCTTTACCGCTTTCCACCACCTGACCGGCATACATCACGATAATGTGGTGCGCCGCTTCTGCCACTAACGCCAGATCGTGAGTAATCAGGATCAGCGCCATGTTCTCCTGCCGCTGCAACTCCAGCAGCAGTTCGATGATCTGCGCCTGAATGGTCACGTCGAGCGCCGTGGTCGGCTCATCGGCGATTAACAGCTTAGGCCGACAGGCGATCGCCATGGCAATCATCACACGCTGGCTCATGCCGCCCGACAGCTGGTGCGGATAGACATCGAGCCGTGACGCGGGATCGGGAATACCAACCTGATTCAGCAGGTCGATCGCCCGCTGACGCCGGGTGCGTTTATTGCCGCCCTGATGCACCTTGATCGCTTCCATGATCTGGAAACCTACGGTGTAGCAGGGATTCAGGCTGGTCATCGGGTCCTGAAAAATCATCGCCACTTCGGCGCCCACCAGCTGGCGGCGCTCACGTTCGGAGATGTTCTGCAGGTCGCGCTGGTTGAACTCCAGCTTCTCAGCCATCACCTTGCCGGGGAAATCGATTAGCCCCATGATCGCCAGGGAACTCACCGATTTACCGGAGCCGGACTCGCCCACGATACCCACGACCTGGCCCTGCTCAACCTGATAACTGATGCGGTCAACCGCGCGGAACGGTGCTTTATCGTCGCCGAAATGCACCGATAGTTTGTCTACATTTAATAACGCCATCTCGGTGCCTCTTTACTGCTTGAGTTTCGGGTCGAGTGCATCACGCAAACCATCGCCCATCAGGTTAAATGCCAGCACGGTAAGCAGAATGACCAATCCAGGGAAGGTCACTACCCACCAGGCACTTTGCGCATACTGCAGGACGTCGGAGAGCATCGAGCCCCACTCCGGCGTTGGAGGTTGCGCACCCATACCGAGAAAGCCCAACGCCGCCATATCGAGAATGGCGTTGGAGAAACCTAATGAAGCCTGCACGATCAGCGGTGCAAGGCAGTTAGGCAGAATATTCACAAACATCTGGCGCAGCATACCGGCGCCGGCCACGCCGGAGGCGGTCACATAGTCGCGGTTCACTTCCACCAGCACCGCCGCGCGGGTCAGACGGATATAGTGCGGCAGCGCCACAAAGGTCAGCGCGATAGAGGCGTTAACGATCGAAGGGCCAAAGATGGCGACCAGCACCAGCGCCAGCAGCAGACTGGGCAGCGCCAGCATGATATCGACGACACGCATGATGATGGCATCGACCACGCCGCCGAGATAACCGGCCAGCAGGCCAAATATCACGCCAAAAATCAGTGACAGCACCACCACCAGACAGCCCACCAGCAGCGACAGGCGCGCACCGTACATCAGACGCGACAGCACATCGCGGCCTACATCGTCGGTGCCCAGAATGTAGCTCCAGCTGCCGCCTTCCTGCCAGACCGGCGGATGCAGCAGCGCATCGCGGAACTGCTCAGCAGGGGCATGCGGGGCCAGCACATCGGCAAAAATGGCGCACAGCAACACAATGATGATGTAGACCAGGCCCACAACGGCGCCCTTGTTACGTTTAAAGTAGTGCCAGAATTCCTGAAACGGGGTCATCGGCTTGGGTGCAACGGTAACGCTGCCGGGATCAACAACAGACATGATGCCCCCTTATTTCTTATGACGTATGCGCGGGTTAACCACGCCATACAGCAGATCAACCAGCAGGTTGACCACAATAATCAGTACTGCTGTGAGCAGCACCCCGCCCTGCACTACCGGATAGTCACGGCGCTGCAACGCTTCAATCAGCCAGCGACCCAGGCCCGGCCACGAGAAGATGGTTTCGGTCAGAATCGCCCCGGCCAGCAAAGTGCCGACCTGCAGGCCGATCACCGTAACCACCGGCAGCATGGCGTTTCGCAGCGCATGCACTACGATCACGCGCATCCGCGTCAGGCCTTTGGCGCGCGCCGTACGGATGTAATCTTCACCCAGCACTTCGAGCATCGCCGATCGCGTCATTCGCACAATCACCGCCAGCGGAATGGTGCCGAGCACGATGGCAGGCAGAATCATGTGCATCACCGCATCGTGGAAGTCGCCCGGCTCACCCCAGAAGAAGGTATCGATCAGCATAAAGCCGGTCAGCGGCATGGTGTCATCCAGGAAGACGGTGTCGCCGACCCGCCCGGAAACCGGCGTCAGGTTGAGCTGTACCGAGACCAGCATGATCAGCATGATGCCCCACCAGAAGATCGGCATGGAGTAGCCGGTCAGTGAGATCCCCACGGCGGTGTGATCGAAAATCGACCCCCGCTTCACGGCGGCCATGACCCCAACCGGGATACCAATGGCCACGGCAAATATCATGGCGCAGATGCCGAGTTCCAGCGTCGCTTTGAAGCGCGGAACAAACTCATCCCAGACCGGGATGCGGCTCTTAAGTGAAATGCCCAGGTCACCATGTAATACGCCGTTAATGTAGTTCAGGTACTGTTTCCACAGAGGCTGATCCAGACCTAACAGCGCCATTAACTGTGCATGGCGTTCAGGAGAAATACCGCGTTCGCCCGCCATGATCAGTACCGGATCGCCGGGGATCATGTGAACAAATGCGAAGGTGAGTAATGTAATACCGATAAACGTTGGGATGACAAGGCCCAGACGTCGGAGTATGAACTGCAGCATAATCCGGGTTCTCTCTTGTCCGCGCGACCGTCGCCGCGAGGGTAGTTATTGCTTACATCTGACGATCGGGTAGGCCCGACCGCGACGCAGACAGGCTGCGCCTCTACCGTTTCCAGTAAAACAGGGAGATAAAGCCGGGGCGACGCGCAGCCGCCCCGGAAAAGGCGACAATTATTCTTTAATATCTACCTGAGCAAAGTAGTGTCCGCCCAGCGGATCGACTTTGTACCCGGAGACTTTCTTGCTGACCGGTTCGTATACCGTTGAGTGCGCGATCATCAGCGCCGGTACCTGGTCATGCATCACAACCTGTGCCTGCTTGTAGTACTCGATGCGCTTCGCCTGATCGGCGGTGGCACGAGCTGGCTGAATCTGATCCTCAAAGGATTTATCACACCAGCGCGAGTAGTTAGAGCCATCTTTTGCCGCTGAACAGCTGAACAGGGTGGCCAGGAAGTTATCCGGATCCCCATTGTCGCCGGTCCAGCCCATCATGACGGTCTGGTGCTCGCCTGCTTTGGCGCGCTTCAGATATTCGCCCCACTCGTAGGTGACGATTTTGGCTTTGACGCCAATCTTCGCCCAGTCGCTCTGGATCATCTCAGCCATGCGGCGCGCATTCGGGTTGTAAGGACGCTGAACCGGCATCGCCCACAGGTCGATTGAGAAACCATCTGCCATGCCCGCTTCTTTCAGCAGCGCTTTGGCTTTCTCAGGATCGTAGGCGTAGTCTTTCACGTCGTCGTTATAGCCCCACATCGTTGGTGGGATCAGGTTTTTAGCAGGCTGACCTGCACCCTGATAAACGGCTTCGATAATCGCCTTTTTGTTGACCGCCATGGTCAGTGCCTGACGCACTTTCAGGTTATCCAGCGGTTTTTTCTCAACGTTGTACGACAGATAGCCGACGTTCAGGCCAGCCTGCTCATACAGGTTGATGTTTTTGTCCTGCTTCATACGCGCGATGTCAGCCGGGTTTGGATAGGGCATGACCTGACATTCGCCCTTCTGCAGCTTGGCGTAACGCACTGAAGCATCCGGAGTAATGGAGAAGACTAAGCGATCGATTTTCGGCTTGGTGCCCCAGTAATCCGGGTTAGCTTTGTAAAGGATGCGCGAATCTTTCTGGTACTGCAGCAGCTGGAACGGACCGGTACCGACCGGATTCAGGTCGACGTTTTGCGGGGTGCCCGCTTTCAGCATGTTGTCAGCGTACTCTTTCGACAGAATCGAGGCGAAGTCCATGCCGAGGTCTGCAAGGAACGGCGATTCAGGACGCGTCAGCACAAAGCGCACGGTGTTCTCGTCCACTTTTTCAATTTTGCTGATCAGCTTCGGCATGTCCATGCCTTCGAAATATTCGTAGCTGCCGCCGGAGACGCCGTGATAGGCGTTGTTTTTATCCAGCTGGCGCTCAAAGGTGAACACCACATCATCCGCATTGAAGTCGCGCGTCGGTTTGAAATCTTTGGTGGTCTGCCACTTCACGCCTTTGCGCAGGTGGAAGGTGTAAGTTTTACCGTCTTCACTGACATCCCACTTCTCTGCCAGCGCAGCGTGCAGTTCGGTGGTGCCGATAGTGAACTCAACCAGTCGGTTGTAGATCTGACGTGAGCTGGCATCGTAGGTGGTGCCCGAAGTGAACAACTGCGGGTTAAAGCCTTCCGGAGAACCTTCAGAACAGTAAACCAGGGTTTTTGCCTGAACACCGGCGGCGACAGTCATAGCAATCAGGCTCAGACCGACCTTCAGCATCCCAGATTTAGCCAGGGAGTTGATCATGCTTTTGCTCCATTGTGATGTGATGTTGTGTGTATTGCCCGACCTCTGATTTTTTTATGCGGTTCAGGCGTACCACCGAACAGGTGGTTAAAGCACGCTACGTTTTTTTTGTTTTTTCTTATGCAGATGGTGCATTCAGAAAATTCCGTAACTGTGCGTTTATTGACGCATCAATTTGTCAACAGTTGCAAAGAACGTCAATACAACGGTTACTTATTTACACAGAGTGTGAGGGATAGCATGCAACGGTAATAAAAACCCTTTCGGCCTAAAAGCCATACAATGCACAGCGCTGCTGGTCTGATTTCCGTGCATTGTGCTGGATGGTTGTTCTATCGCTAGTGATTCTCACCGCTAAAAAACTTAAAACTTTTACCGGCAAATGTTGAATAACTGAACGATTCACCGTGCGTTATGACGTTCATCCAGCGGAATATGCTGGTAAAGAAGCATAAGAAATCAGCATGTTGCCGCTTTCGGTCATAAGAAGAATGTGTCGCGAATTATGATCGCATCTCTTATATGGCAAGGCCTGCCAGCGGGTAAGTGATGATAACAACGGCTGGTAAACGGAATGCGCGGTGGATGGGGTTTACTGGAACTTTCTGGAAGATAGCGAAGATGGCAAGCGGGAGTGGCGTTAAGATCGAGATTGCTTTGGGAACACGGGCAGATCGGAAAGGCGCTTAAACCATCCCTGGACGCTCAGCGGTATTAATGTGAATGCTTAGCGGTCAGATCGAGACTGCTTCGGGAACACGGTCAGATCGGAAAGGCGCTTAAACCATCCATGGACGCTCAGTGGTAATAATGTGAATGCTTAGCGGCCAGATCGAGACTGCTTCGGGAACACGGTCAGATCGGAAAGGCGCTTAAACCATCCCTGGACGCTCGTCCCACGCCGTCCATGGCGTGGGACGCTTTCCTCCTCTGCCCGTGTTCCCTTCGCCTTGAGATTGTTCATTGCTGTCAGCGTCACTCGGGTTTGGATCTGTCAGTTGTCTGAGATGCTTCTGTAAGTACCTGATGCGTCTGCCAGACGTATGCTCCCTGAAGCCCGCTCAACGGTAAATCCGTACCTTTCATCCTCTTTTCTTCAGACGAAAAAAAACCTGTCTTTTCAGACAGGTTTCTTAAATATGGTCGGCGAGAGAGGATTCGAACCTCCGACCCACTGGTCCCAAACCAGTTGCGCTACCAAGCTGCGCTACTCGCCGATGGGGGCGCATGTTACTGCTACCCCCGATCAGCGTCAACCGCTTTTTATGCTTTTGCCGCCAATCGCCTGGAAAGCACGCGGTTACCGGGAATCAGCCGCCTGCTTTACCCTTTTCGACCACTATTACAGCGGTTTAGCCTGACCATTACCCGGTGCCTGACACCAGTTGTTGGCCGGGTTAATGCCGCCATCTGGCGAGGTGTAACCCAGACAGCCCAGGATGGTATCGAACAACTCAACGTGGCGATGGGTCCGGCCCACGCGCTGCTGCGCCTGCAGGCGCTCAAAGTTGCTGCGGTTCTGACTGTCTTCCAGATACTTATCTGACGCCCAGACCATCATCGGCACACGGAACTGCTCAGGCGGAGCCATCTCACGCGGCGTGCCGTGCAGGTGCATATTCTCGCTAATCGACTCACCATGGTCGGCGGCATAGAAGACGATCGCCTTCTTATCACGCAGCTGATCCAGCACGCTATCCAGCATGCTATCGACATACAGCACCGAGTTGTCATAAGCGTTGATCAACTGCGCTTTGCTGCAGGTCTCATCCACGCCCATACACTCCGGCTGATATTTCGCGAAGCTGCGCGGATAACGCTGTGAATAGAGGTAGTGCGAACCTTTGGTGTGCAACACAATCAGATGCTTACCTTTCGGGAAACGATCCAATGACGCTTTCATCTCCGGCACCAGCAGCATGTCATCCACCGCTTTGCCCTGATTACGCTTCTCTGAACCGATCTGCTCACGGAAGGCAAAATTGTTGGCATTGATGTTGTCGTAGAACCAGACTTCGCTCTGCATCGCAAACAGCTCAGAGGTGAAGCCCAGCTCTTTCATCACCGCAAACACATTCTGCTCTTTCAGCGTACGGCCCGGATTATCCATGGTGCCGCCTTCGCGCACGAACATGCAGCGCAGTGACAACTTAGTCGCGGTATCACAGGACTCGCCCCGGAATGCCACCAGGTTCTTCTCTTTCGACAGCTTCGGCGTAGTGTCACGCTCATAGCCCAGCATCCCCATGTGATCCCAGCGCGTGGTTTCGCCAATCACAAACACCACATAGGTATCATCAAGCCCGGCAGGCGCGACGTAGGTAAACTTCTTCGCCGGATCCAGCAGTTCCTGGCTGTTCAGCGACTCATCCACACGGGTCCAGGCAAACAGGCCCACAGCCGCCAGCCAGTTCGAAGGAAGATAAGAGTGCGCCACCACACCGCCGTAACTCGGCAGATCGATGTTGGTGATCTCTTCGTTATGCTTCTGCAGCTTGTCGAAAAAACGAATCGGCAGCCAGACCAGTGCCACGCAGAGCAGCATGATTAGGGTAGGTTTCAGGCGCTGTCCCGGCGTACGCAGCTGTTCATTCAGCGTCATGCTCAGCTTATTGCGCCAGATCATCAGCAGTGGCAGCGCGCTGACCAGCACCATCCACAGGATGAAATGGTAACCAATCACCTCTCTGGAGAGATCGGTATCGGTCGTCATCACCGAAGCCACAATGCCGTAGCCAATCACCACGTTAAAAAACGCCATGTAATAGGCGGCGGCAACCGAAATCAGAACAATCAGCGTGGCCAGCACGCGATAAAACCACTTTCCTCCCAGCGACAGCAGACGCATCAGGAAGAAAGTCAGCACCACAATGGCCACTACCTCGGTGACGGCAGTCAGCCAGTTCGTAACCGTAGAGTGCCTGAGAAAACCGTCAAAACGACGATAGAAAATCGGCAAATTCAATAAGATACCGAGATAGAGCGCCAGCAAGAGCGATAACTTCTGCTGAGTCAGGGTTTTAATGTAATTCATGAAAAAAGGTGTTTCTCCGGTGTGAAGCGCTTGACCAAATCTTTTATGTGACTGCCGAAACGCGGCAGAGTTCGCTGAATAAGCGGACCGGACAAGATGAAGGAAAATTCTGAACGGATTTATAGGCTATAACGCGAGGTGGCTCAGTAAAACATGGTCGCGTTTGATAGACCAGAAAATAATCGTTGTCGACCTGATTAGCACATTTTTTGTACACAGCGGACAGGAACGGCCAGGTGGGCTGTCGCAGACAGCAGCAGGAGAGCGAAAATGAGAGAGGGAAAAAAGTGCGGGCCTGATAGTTTCAGGCCCGCAGCACGCTTAGCGAATAATGTTCAGCGTGACATCGATGTTGTTGCGGGTGGCGTTTGAGTAAGGACAAACGATGTGTGCCGCATCAACCAGCTTCTGCGCTTCTGCTTCATCCATCTCTGGCAGGTGAATGTTCAGGGTCGCTTCAATACCAAAACCATCAGGGATAGGGCCGATACCCACTTCACCTTCGATCCAGGCGTCTTTTGGCATGGTGATCTTGTCACGGCCCGCCACAAACTTCATCGCGCCCAGGAAGCAGGCAGAATAGCCCGCAGCAAACAGCTGCTCAGGGTTAGTCACTTCGCCGCCTGCACCGCCCATCTCTTTTGGCACGCCCAGTTTCACGTCCAGTACACCGTCAGAAGAGGTTGCACGACCATCACGACCACCGGTTGCTTTGGCTTTGGCGCGGTAAACCACTTGTTCTAAAGACATGACATTTCTCCGTTACGCTATTTAATCGCCCACTACTTATACAGCCGTAATCAGGCGGTGAGGTTTAACGGGTGCCGCGCACCCGTCAGCAATATTTATCGTGACTTATTCAGGTTATCTCGCAACCCATCCAGCTGTAATTTCAGCGCCAGCAAAGCGTCATCATCACAGGCTGTGGCACACTTGACCGCTTCAGGAATGGCTTCAGCCCTGGCCCGTAACGCCTGCCCGGCTTCGGTCAGCGTCACCGCAACCTGGCGTTCATCCTGACGGGTTCGCTGCCGGTTAATCAGGCCTGCACTTTCCAGTCGCTTCAGAAGTGGCGTTAATGTTGCCGAGTCTAAAAAAAGCTGCTCGCCAATCTCTGACACCGTGACATCATCTTTCTGCCACAACACCAGCATGACCAGATATTGAGGATAGGTGATGTCGAGCTGGCTCAGCAACTGACGATAGACTTTATTCATCGCCAGGTTGGCAGAATAAAGCGCAAAGCAGAGGTGCTGATCGACCAACAGTGGCATCGTTTTCACTTTTTTGTCATCTTGATCACAGTTCATGGTTAATAATATAGATAGCGCGCTAGATAATTGCAAGCAAACTTTTTGTCAGGGGGAAAGGCATGCAGGATTCACTGGAAGAACAGGCGCGTCGCTTCGCCACCGAGGCACATGCCAGTGCCGGTCAGCGCCGCAAATATACCGATGAGCCTTATATTGTTCATCCGGCAGCGGTGGTGGAACTGGTGCGCAGCGTCAGCCATGACGACGCGTTGTTAGCGGCGGCCTGGCTGCACGATACCGTGGAAGATACCGCAACCACACAGAGCGATATCGAAACGCACTTTGGTACGCGCGTGGCAAGCCTGGTAGAGATGCTGACCAACAGCGCACCCGCTGGGGCAAAAAATCGGACGGCCCGTAAACTGGCGCACTTCCGCCATACAGCCAGCGCCAGTCCTGAGGCACAAACCATCAAACTGGCTGACATCATCGATAACACCCGCGCGATTGTGCGTTTTGATCCCGACTTTGCGCGGGTCTACCTGGTTGAAAAGCAGATACAGATTGAGTTGCTGAAGCAGGGAGATGCGCAGTTATGGCAGCAGGCTTCAATGATTATTGAAAGCGGACTCGCACAGTTGCGGGAGCCGCCCTATAGCGTGCCGGAGAGCTGGTTTGCCAGACAGGCGGCTAAATACAGCGAATTACGCTAATAAAAAACCCGCCAGCGGCGGGTTCTTTTCGTGATATCAGTTTATTCAAGCAACTGCCGTCCCAGATAGGGATTGGCATGTAATAACTTCATCAATTTCTGCGCTGTCGCGGAAGGACGGGTACGCCGGGCTTCCCAGCTTTTCACGGAAGAAACGCTCACGCCCATTACTTTTGCAAACTCATCAACCTGCATGCCGGTCATTTCACGCAGACGCTGCGGCTCTGGCTGGGCGGGTTGCTGACGCTGAATAAGTAACTCGGCGGCGCGATCATCACGTGTCAAAACAATCTGCTCAAGGCTGCTGAGCAATTCAAACATCGGGTCTTTTAATTCCATAGAGAACTCCTTAAAAACTCGCTATGAAGCACGTGAAAGTAGAGAGGTACGAGCCTGAAGTCAGGACTCTGAAACCGGGCCTGTTTCAGGCTGGATCCCGCAAGGGTTTATTTTTGTTATGAGAGAAACCATTACGGGACACAGCCTGCGGTGCACTGCTTTAAAGATGTCAGGTCAATGCAACAAATGCCGGGAGACTAAGTATGGATAGAGACCTGACTATTTGCCGCGCAATTTATAATTATTTTTTTAACTATGGTTTGCCGGAAAAGTTCCAGCACCTCTAACCTGCTGAGGCAGTTGAGTTTTGTGCCTTCGGTGTGGGCAGAAAAATCAAATGGTGTTTGCTATTTATGTGGATGCCATCAAGCTTTTTGCTGGCATATTCTCATTTCTGTGAGGCAATACACCTCTTCAGGTAGTGAGTGCAAAATATACGCCAATGGTTTACTTCCTGAACACATATATTCACTGTTCTTATTAAATTAAGAATAGTCCTGGTTGGGGCCTGAGGCCTGGCGCGCGGCGGCTCACAGTGCAGAGCGGGTAAATCTTTTATTCTTAACGGCGCTCTGTCGCCAGATTAATCAACAGTCATCTTAACGAAACGGCTGGCGCCTCATGCCGGTGCAGTTACCCGGCAACTATCGACCTGATGCGCGGTAAAAGTGCAGCCCCGTGATAACGCACTGACGACAGGCCAAACCTATACCTGACCTCTGTAAGGAAAAGCGATGCGTGAAACAGATTTTAACGTCGGATACCCTTCTCATCGTGTACCGATGATGGGTCGTAATGCCGTCGCAACCTCTCAACCGCTGGCGGCGCAGGCGGGTTTACGGATGCTGCAACAGGGTGGAAACGCCGTGGATGCGGCTATCGCCACCGCCATCGCCTTAACCGTGCTGGAGCCAACCGGAAACGGCATCGGCAGCGATGCGTTTGCCATTGTCTGGGATGGCAGCGAGCTGCATGGGTTAAACGCCTCAGGCCGATCGCCAGCCGCGTGGCATCCCGAACGCTTTGCCGATTTTAGTGCGATGCCTGAAACCGGCTGGGAATCCGTCACTGTGCCAGGGGCCGTCTCGGCATGGGTCACACTGGCACAGCGCTTTGGCACCTTACCGCTGACCACCCTGGCACAACCGGCAATTGACTATGCGCGCCATGGTTTTCCGGTTTCACCGCTGATTGGTCAGCTGTGGCAGCGCGGCTATGACAAGCTGCGGGATCAACCTGGCTTTAGCGACTGCTTTGCGCCGCAGGGTCGTCCGCCGCGTGCTGGCGAGCTGTTCCGCAATCCGGCTCAGGCCCGCACCTTGCAGGAAATCGCTGAGACTCAGGGCGAAAGCTTTTACCGCGGCGCACTGGCGCAAAAGATGACAGCCTTCGCCCGTGAGCATGGCGCAGCCCTGACGCTGGAGGATTTGAAAAACCATCGTGCCGACTGGGTTACCCTGCTGTCGCGTCCGTTTGCCGGAGGATCGGTGCAGGAGCTGCCGCCGAATGGTCAGGGCATTGCGACCTTAATTGCACTTGGCATTCTGGAAGAGTGGGAAATCAACCGCTATGCACCGGATTCGCCGCAGTGGCTGCATCTCTCCATCGAGGCGATGAAACTGGCGCTGGTTGATCTGGACCGTTATGTCACCGATGAAGATCATCTCGAATTTCCGGCGGAACACCTGCTCAGCAATGATTATATCCGCCAGCGGGCAGCGTTAATTGATCCTGACAAGGCGGGAGATTTCCGCTTTGGATCACCGCAGCAGAGCGGCACAGTGTATGTCGCCGCCGGTGATGCCAGCGGCATGATGGTCTCATTCATTCAGTCTAACTACATGGGATTTGGCTCCGGCGTGGTGGTACCCGATACCGGCATCAGCCTGCAGAACCGGGGCGCGGGCTTTTCACTCGATCCAGACCATCCCAACGTCGTGGCGGGCGGTAAGCGGCCGTTTCATACCATCATTCCAGCCTTTGCGCGGGATCAGCAGGGCCAGCCGCTGATGGCGTTTGGCGTGATGGGCGGCCCGATGCAGGCGCAGGGACACCTCCAGCTGGCGCTGCGTATTATGCTGCACCAGCAGAATCCGCAGGCCGCGATTGATGCGCCGCGCTGGCGCGTGGTGCAGGGACGCGAGGTGGTATTTGAATCAACCCTCGATCGCAATACCCTGAGCACACTGCGCCGCATGGGTCACAACGTGGTACTGGAAGATCCCCTGAGTAATTACAATTTTGGTGGCGCGCAGGCGATAGTGCGCGATCCACAGGGCTTCTACATTGCGGCCAGTGAGAGTCGCAAAGATGGTCAGGCGGTGGTGTTTTAAGGTCGCGGCAGTGAGCGTCAGACTGCTCAGCCCCTCCTTCATCTCTGCGCGCTGAAGCCTGCGATGGCAGGGAATGCAGCACGCCCTGAGGCGCAGGCGGTCCCATTCTGTAACCGGCGTTTCAGAAAGCATCTGTTTCACAGGTGGTTTCACGTTGTGCCGTGGCTTGGGTTTGTTCTATTCTTTAGGCCATTCCTACCTGGACATCTGACAGTATCACCGACAGGAGTTGACCCTATGGCTTCAGGACTTACACGCCTTATGGCACGTGGCGGCATTATGCTCGCTGGCGCGCTGATCGTGCTGCAACTCACCGCATGCGGTGATAAAGAAGGCGAGCAGCGCAAAGCATTTATCGATTTTCTCCAGAACACTGTGATGCGCAGCGGCGAGCATCTGCCCAGCCTCAGCGAAAACCAGAAGCAGAGCTTTGGCAACTTCGCCAGCGATTACGCCATCATGTATGGGTTCTCGCAGCAGGCGAACAAAGCGGTTGAACAGGGTATGCGTCCGGTGGTGGATGAGCTTTCTGCTATTCGCGTTCCGCAGGATTATCTCAGCCGTCGTGATTCCCTGCGTCAGGCGACCAGCGCACTGGTGATCGTCACCCAGCAGATTGAAAGCGCCAAAATGCAGGCGGACAGCAGCAAGGCGACCCTGAAACAGCCGGATGACCTGAAAAAAGTCTACGACACCGCCTATAACAAAGTGGTGACGGTGCCCGCCAATCAGCTGATTCCTCTGCTGCCAAAACTCCAGGCGCTGAGTCAGGGTGCAGTGCAGACCGGCGATTTCCTGCAAACGCAGGGAACCCGTGTCAGCTTCAATGATGGCGGCGTGCAGTTCCCGACTCAGGATCAGGCTTCGCAATATAACGCGCTGATGAGCACTTTATCCGCCAATTCGCAGGCGCTTCCTCAGGCACAGGCTGCCGTCCAGGGTGGTCTGCAGTAAACCCGCTTTACGGGCAGGCGCTAATCGTCTGCCCGTCCCACTCTCTTTTCTCCTCCCACCCAATCACCCGCTGAATGAAGTGTGATCTGGCGCATTTTCGACCAAAAATAGTTTGTGATCTAAGTCACAGATATATAACAAATCAACGTCAAACAAGTGTGATTCACCTCACAGATAACCGGCCACCCCGTCTAAAAATCAGCCAACTGAGCCTGAGCTACGCCTTAAAGTGTGATCAAAATCACGCTAATCACCCCTGCCACCACCCTTAATCAGTGATGTAGATCACACTTACCCCGCACGCTACGCAGCGTCAAATTCGCGTGATAGAGTCCGCGTGCATACAGTAATACCACCGGCTTTGGGTCGGGGTGGCTAAACAAAAACAAGCGCGCTCTCCTATTGCAGCGCGTCTCAATAAGGGGTGGGTTTATGTCCTCATCAGTGAAGGTCAAAGTACAAAGCTTTGGTCGCTTTCTGAGTAATATGGTGATGCCAAACATCGGGGCGTTTATCGCCTGGGGTATCATCACCGCACTGTTTATTCCAACTGGCTGGATCCCTAACGAAACGCTGGCCAAACTGGTTGGCCCGATGATCACCTACCTGCTGCCACTGCTGATCGGTTTCACCGGTGGGCGCCTGGTGGGCGGCGATCGCGGCGGCGTGGTCGGTGCCATTACCACCATGGGTGTGATTGTCGGTGCTGATATGCCGATGTTCCTCGGTGCGATGATTGCCGGTCCGCTGGGCGGCTGGGCAATCAAGTCGTTTGACCGGGCGATTGACGGCAAAATCAAAAGCGGCTTCGAGATGCTGGTCAACAACTTCTCGGCCGGTATTATCGGGATGATACTGGCACTGCTGGCGTTCCTGGCGATCGGTCCGCTGGTAGAAGGTCTGTCACACATTCTCGCCGCGGGCGTGAATCTGATGGTGCAGAACAACCTGCTGCCACTGACCTCGATCTTCGTCGAACCCGCGAAAATCCTGTTCCTGAACAACGCCATTAACCACGGTATCTTCTCGCCGCTTGGTATCCAGCAGGCTAGTGAAGCCGGCAAATCCATTTTCTTCCTGATCGAAGCCAACCCGGGTCCGGGTATGGGCGTGCTGATGGCCTATATGTTCTTTGGTCGTGGCAGTGCTAAACAGTCTGCGGGCGGTGCGGCAATCATCCACTTCCTTGGCGGCATCCATGAGATCTACTTCCCGTATGTGCTGATGGCTCCTCGCCTGCTGCTGGCGGTTATCCTTGGCGGTATGACCGGCGTCTTCACGCTGACGGTGCTGAACGGTGGCCTGGTCTCTCCTGCCTCACCGGGTTCAATCCTGGCGGTGCTGGCAATGACGCCAAAAGGTGCTTACTTCGCGAACATCGCCGCTATCGCTGCCGCCTTCGCCGTCTCCTTCGTGGTGTCCGCTATCCTGCTGAAAACCAGCAAAGTCAAAGAAGATGACGATATCGAAGCCGCGACCCAGCGCATGCATGAGATGAAAGCGCAGTCTAAAGGCCAGAGCGGCGCGGGTGCGCCAGTCGCCAGTGATGCCATGAGCGTTGAACTGCATCACGTGCGTAAAATCATCGTCGCCTGTGATGCCGGTATGGGTTCCAGCGCGATGGGTGCAGGCGTACTGCGCAAGAAAGTGCAGGACGCCGGGCTGAGCAATGTATCGGTGACCAATACCGCGATCAACGCTCTGCCGGGTGATGTCGATCTGGTGATTACCCACCGTGACCTGACTGAACGCGCCATCCGCCAGGCTCCGCATGCGCAGCATATCTCGCTTAACAACTTCCTCGACAGCGCGCTCTACAGCACCCTGACCGAGCGTCTGGTGGCGGCTAACCGCAGCGACGTGCATCGTCAAACGGTGAATACCGCGCTCTCTGACAGCTACGATGAAGGTAACGCACACCTGTTTAAACTGGGAGCGGATAACGTCTTCCTCGGCCTGACCGCCAGTAACAAAGAGCAGGCGATCCGCTTTGCGGGTGAACAGCTGGTGAAAGGCGGTTACGTTGAGCCTGAATACGTTGAGGCGATGCTGGCGCGTGAAAAACTGACGCCGACCTATCTCGGTGAGTCGATTGCCGTGCCGCACGGTACGGTCGAAGCAAAAGATCGCGTGCTGAAAACCGGCGTGGTGTTCTGTCAGTATCCGGCAGGCGTCCTGTTCGGTGAAGAGCCGGAGGATGTGGCGCGCCTGGTGATTGGTATTGCTGCCCGTAACAACGAGCACATCCAGGTGATCACCAGCCTGACCAATGCGCTGGATGATGACAGCGTGATTGAGAAGCTGGCGAACACCACCAGCGTGCAGGAAGTGCTGGATCTGCTGTCAGGTAAGCCTGCAATCGCGTAATTTATAGCAATTATTTTCCCTGGGGCGGTCATGCCCGTCCCGATTTCCTGGGGCGGGTTTGCCCGCCCCATCGTCATTTGATATGGGTCAAAAATTATGAAAGCGTTACATTTCGGAGCAGGAAACATTGGTCGCGGCTTTATCGGCAAGTTACTGGCTGATGCAGGTATCGAACTGGTTTTTGCTGATGTGAATCAGACGGTGCTGGATGCACTGAACGCGCGTCATGAGTATCCCGTTCATGTAGTTGGCGAGCAGGCCAAAACAGAAACCGTTAAAGGCGTCAGCGCGGTAAACAGCACCAGCGATGAGATCATCACCCTGGTTTCTGAAGTCGATCTCGTTACCACCGCCGTGGGCCCGCAGATTCTGGAGCGTATTGCCGGCAGTGTGGCTAAAGGGCTGGCAAAACGCAGCGACAACGGCAATACCCGCCCGCTAAATATTATCGCCTGTGAGAATATGGTGCGCGGCACCAGCCAGCTGAAACAGCATGTGCTGAAGGCGCTGCCGGAGCAGTATCACGCCTGGCTTGAGCAGCATGTCGGCTTTGTGGATTCCGCTGTCGATCGCATCGTGCCACCGTCTGAAGCGGGCAGCACCGATCCGCTGGAAGTGACCGTTGAAACCTTCAGCGAATGGATCGTCGATAAAACTCAGTTTAAAGGCGACCTGCCTGCGATTCCGGGTATGGAACTGACCGATAACCTGATGGCATTTGTTGAGCGTAAACTCTTCACACTGAACACCGGTCACGCGATTACCGCCTATCTCGGCCAGCTGGCCGGTCACCAGACCATTCGTGACGCCATCCTCGATGAAAAAATCCGGGCCGTGGTGAAAGGGGCGATGGAAGAGAGCGGCGCGGTGCTGATTAAGCGTTACGGTTTTGAGGCGGATAAACATGCGGCCTACATCCAGAAAATTCTTGGCCGTTTTGAGAACCCTTATCTGAAAGATGATGTTGAGCGTGTGGGTCGTCAGCCGCTGCGTAAACTCAGCGCGGGCGATCGCCTGATCAAGCCGACGCTGGGCACGCTGGAGTATGGTTTACCGCACGCCAGCCTGGTGCAGGGCATTGCCGCCGCGATGCACTATCGCAGCGACCAGGACCCACAGGCGCAGGAGCTGGCCACGCTGCTGGCAGAAAAAGGCCCACAGGCGACGCTGGCTGAGGTTTCAGGTCTGGATGCTGACAGCGAAGTGGTGGCTTCGGTGGTGAGCGCCTGGCACGCTATGGCATAATGCGCGCGTGTTAGTGACGCAAGCCGGGCGCAGTTCGCCTGCGCCCAACGGCGGTATTGAACCCATGCAGGCAATAATGGAAGAGAAGCAGGCTTTTGAAAACCGGGTGCTTGAGCGCCTGAACGCCGGTCGTTCGGTGAGAAGCTTTCTGATCGCCGCCGTTGAGCTATTGGCTGAAGCCGTCAATCTGCTGGTGCTGCAGGTCTTCCGTAAAGATGACTACGCGGTGAAATATGCCGTAGAACCGCTGCTGCTGGGCGATGGTCCTTTGGGTGAACTCTCGGTTCGTCTGAAGCTGATTTACGGTCTTGGCGTTATCAGCCGCCACGAATATGAAGATGGTGAACTGCTGCTGGCGCTGCGCGAAGAGCTGAATCACGATAGCGGTGATTATCGTTTTACCGACGATGAGATCCTTGGCCCGTTTGGTGAACTGCACTGCGTCACCGCCTGGCCGCCCGCGCCGGTGTTTCACACCGAAGATGCAGAGCTGCGCAGCATGCAGCAGCAGCGCTATCTGCAGATGGTGCGATCCACCATGGTCCTGTCGCTAACCGAGCTGATCGCCCGCATCAGTATGAAGCAGGCGTTTAAAAAGTCCGGCAGCTAATCCTGTCAGGCGCCATCACGGCGCCTTTTTCGTCTTAACCTGAGCGGGAATATGCGCCAGATTTGGTGTATCCTTGGCCTGTTTTCCTCAACGAGTTGTTGTCATGAAAGAGCAAGAAAAGAACGAAATCAAACTTCTCAGCGATAAGCTGGACGCATTGAACCGCAAAGAGCCGCAGTTACTGGAATCGGGTGATGTCGAGAAACTGGGCGCGTTGCTGAAAGAGAAAGAAGCGCTGGTCATTGAGATTGAGCGTCTGCGCGGTCAGCGGGTAGAAAAACTCAGTGCCGAGGCGCAGAAGCTGCAAAAAATGGGCTTCAGCCGCGAAATTACCAAGAAAGAGCAGGCAAATCTGGGCGCGCTGAAGAAAAGCGTGCGCGGCCTGGTCGTGGTGCATCCAATGACCGCGCTGGGACGTGAGATGGGGCTGACAGCAATGACCGGCTTCGCCAAAACCGCATTCTGACGGGTCGATCAGGCAGCAGCCTGATCGACATCGGCTTTGCGTTCGCCGGCGGCGGCATAGACCTGCTCCGCCAGCGCATCCAGCAGTTCATAGCGGCGACGATATTCAGCCCGCTTCTTACTGGCAATCTCCTCCAGCGTTTTGCGCGGCAGGCTCAGCGGCAGGATAAACATCCCATCCCTGCGCGCCTCGCCACTCAGCGACAGCCAGAATTCACTGTAGCTGGCAAAGAACTTATCCCCTTTGCTGTGGCGATAGCGCAGGCTGCGGAAGACATGAGTCTCATCGCCTACCGCCAGAATATTCTCCACGCCGCACTGCTTTGCCACAATAAATACCGCTTCCATTAACAGGCGTTTCGGAAAGAGACCCTGCGCTGCTTTGGTCGCCTCGCGGATAACCTCATTATTGATATGTTTCCGCGGACCCTGTAATCCGCCAATTAATAATGTGCGCTGGTTATTTTCATTGAGAATTGAAAATGAAAGTGAAGCAATAATTTCGTCGTTATAACGTAATACCAGCGTCACTTCCCCTTCCCGATCGAAATAACCGGAACTGCAGGAAAGTAAAAAGGATTCGCCATTTTTACCGGTCAGCGTAGCCAGCGGATTATCCGTGGCGCTTTGCAGCAGCTGACGCAGCGCAGGGTTTTCCAGATTATTCATCAGACTGTAATGATCAAGTATCGCCTGCGCGCGCGCAGCAATGCTCAACCCTGAGCGCAGATAGGGCCGGTGCAGCTTGGCTGGCAGCAATCCCTGAGTACTCATCAACAGAGGGAGTTGCGGTAAATGCGACAGCTCATCCAGATAACGCAGCGTAGTCAGCGGCGATATTAAGGTTCTTAACACAAATTTCAGCCGGAAACGTTTACTTATCCAGAGTTTATTCGGAACGTATTTTCCGCTAATTAACTGAAAAAAAAGCGATGCAGAAGAATCGGTCGTAGTTTCGTGAGTAGTTATAATTGACATAGTCATCGACACACAGTGAGCAGGAATGTCACTGAGCATAAGACAACGAGTATCAACGGCGTGTTAATGTGGCAGAAGGTTAAAAGCGCGGCGGTTAAAAAGCGAGATCCGTTTATTTTTGGTTTAATCTGGGACGACAGAATTTAAAGATAAAAAAAACCGGCGAAATAAATTCCACCGGTTTATCGTTATCACGTTAACACTGAGTTAACTTACTGGGCAGCTGCGAAGCGGGCTGCTGCTTCGTCCCAGTTGACCACGTTCCAGAATGCTTTGATGTAGTCAGGACGTTTGTTCTGATACTTCAGGTAGTAGGCGTGTTCCCACACGTCCAGACCGATGATTGGGTAGCCAGAAACGCCAGCAACCGCTTCACCCATCAGCGGGTTGTCCTGGTTTGCGGTAGATACCACAGCCAGTTTGTCGCCTTTTTTAACCAGCCACGCCCAGCCTGAGCCGAAACGGGTCGCAGCCGCTTTCTCGAACTCTTCCTGGAATTTTTCCACGCTACCGAAATCTTTCTCGATAGCCGCTTTCAGGTCGCCCTGCAGCGTGGTGCCGGTTTTCAGGCCTTTCCAGAACAGGCTGTGGTTAGCGTGGCCGCCTGCGTTATTACGCAGTGGGCCTTTTTTGTCTGCTGGCAGCTGATCCAGTTTGGTGATCAGCTCTTCTACCGGCAGATTGGCAAATTCAGTGCCTTCCAGCGCCGCGTTAGCGTTGTTCACGTAGGTCTGGTGATGTTTGGTGTGATGGATTTCCATCGTCTGCTTGTCGAAATGCGGTTCCAGTGCGTCGTATGCGTAAGGCAGGGATGGCAGTGAATAACTCATGTTCTTCCTCTCCATTTAGTTTGAGCAGCACGACGAATTCGGGACGTGCCGCGTAAGCAGTCGAATCATTATAGTTAAATTCATGTAGCGTAAAAGGGTAATCAATGCCCTATTAACCATAAGGATTTGAGAAATCTGGCAAAAGCAACCCGTTGTTTTTACAGCATGCTGCTGCTGACTCCGCCTTTTCAGCTTTATCAGACAGGGAGAGCGAAGCACTCTGCCAGCACCACCAGCAGGCACTCATCCCGCCCGAACGCCGCATCTGCCCTGCCCTGCGCGTTACCTGCCCAGTTCGCGCAGCCCGCTGTCGAGCGCGCCGACCAGCCAGTCAATATCCCCTTCCTGGAACGCCAGTGGCGGACGCAGTTTCAGCACATTCCCATACGGGCCGGCGACCGAGGTCAGCACGCGATGTTCACGCAGCTTCTCGATTAAATCCAGCGCCAGCGTTTTGTCCGGCGTTTTGCTGTGACGATCGGTGACCAGCTCAAAACCGATAAACAGTCCGGCACCGCGCACATCCCCCACGCACTCATAGCGATCCATCAGGGTTCGTAGCTCCGCCAGCAGCTTCGCGCCGACCACGCGGCTGTGTTCCTGTAACCCCTCTTCGGTGATCACTTTCAGTACCGCCTGCGCCGCCGCCATCGCGACCGGGTTACCACCAAAGGTATTGAAGTAGGGAATTGAGTCGCTGAAGGCGGCCAGCACTTCACTTTTTGCCAGCAGGCCGGAAACCGGAATGCCGTTGCCCATTGGCTTGCCGGTGGTAATGATGTCAGGCACCACATCGTGGCGGCCAAAGCCCCAGAACGCGTCGCCGGTACGGCCAAAACCAGGCTGCACTTCATCGGCAATAAAGATGCCGCCGTTGGCATGCACCACCTCGACCGCTTTTTTCAGGAAGCCGCGCGGATCGGGCAACACGCCGTCCGAGGAGAAGATTGAGTCCGCCAGGAATCCGGCAAATTTAATGCCGTGCGCCGCCATATCATCAATCTGCTGCTGAATCTGGTCAGCGAACCAGTCGCCCAGGTCAGGCGCGTCCACACGATACGCATCCGGTGGCATCACCAGCCGCGTGGTGGGTGCCAGCGGCTGTCCACTGCCCAGCGCCGGAGAAGCGCCGGATGTCAGCTCACTGGTGCCGTGATAGGCCTCTTTACTGACAATAATCCCGCTGCCGCCGCTAAAGGCGCGCGCCACGCGAATCGCCAGGTCGTTAGCTTCCGATCCGGTGCACATATACATCGCGCGATCGATCGCCGTGGGCGTAGTCGCCAGCAGCGCTTCGCTGTAGTCCAGAATATTTTCATGCAGGTAACGGGTGTGGGTATTCAGCATTTTCATCTGCTGCGTCACCGCCTCAGTCACGGCCGGATGACAGTGCCCGATGCTCGCCACATTGTTGTAGACGTCGAGATATTTATCGCCCGCCGCATCCCACAGATATTGCCCTTCACCCCGCACCAGATGCACCGGTTTGCGATAGAACAGGCGATAAGATTCGCCAAGCACTTTGCTGCGTTTATCGGTCAGTTTGCGCGTCTCGCTGTCGAGCGCATCGGCATGTTCGGCGCGGAAACTGTTGGTATCCATAATAGTGGAACGCGTGGCCATAATGACTCCCGTTACAAGGATGAAGGAGGAAGAGCTGACGCCTTTATCATGCCTGCCTGAATCTAAAATGCAACAAAATACACAAATGCAATAAAATACACATGACGCAGGCAGATCGCCACGCTAAGCTTGCTCCCTGATTCAGACGGAATCTTTCGCTTCACTGGCGTATCATCCGTGCTCTTCGCGCTTTATAAGGAAACCTTTATGCTGCAGGAAACGCGCCTTCATCGCATCCGTGCCTTACTGACCCGGCTTAACCAGGTGAGTACCGAGCGCATTATCAGGGAGCTGGGGGTCTCACGCGAAACCGCGCGCCGCGATATCATTGAGCTGGAAGCCCTGGGTCTGGCACGCCGCGTTCACGGCGGGCTGGTGGCGATTGAAACGCGGGCTGAACCGCCGCTGACGGAACGCCGCAGTAATCAGGCCCGGGAGAAGCGCGCCATCGCCCGCGCCGCTGCGCAGTTGCTGCAGCCCGGACAGACGCTGTTTCTGGATGCGGGCAGCACCACCACGCTGCTGGCAGAGGAGTTGCACGCCCTTTCCGGCCTGACGATTGTGACCAACAGCCTGCAGGCCGCGCTGGCGCTGAGCGCCGGAGAAGAAGATCAGCCGCTGAATAATCAGATTATTTTGCTGGGCGGGACGATGTCGGCGGGCGCACAACAGACGCGCGGCGAAATTACCGTGGGTGAGATTATCCGCTATCGCGCCGATGTGGCGCTGCTGTCGCCGGTTGGCATTGAGGCGGGTTGTGGTGCCAGCAGTTTTCATCCGCACGAAGCGGCCATCGCCAGGGCGATGGTGCAGCAATCCACTTCCTGCTATCTGCTGGCCGATCACACCAAACTGGGGGTAGTCAGCCGCACGGTTTACGCGCCGTCACCGGCGATCAACCTGCTGATTACGGATAGTGGCGGCGACAACAGTGCCGCCCTTGAGGCGTTGCAGCAGACGCTGCCAGAGGTGATGGTGGTTTAACGCAGCCGCTGAGGATGGCTGTAAACCGTAGCGCGTCCAGGTTTACTGAATCCGACCAGCGTCAGATTGCAGCGCTCAGCCACCTCAACCGCCAGGCGGGTCGCTGCCGAGACTGCGAACAGGATCTCAACCCCGCACATGGCGGACTTCTGCACCATTTCATAGCTGGCGCGGCTGGAGACCAGCACCGCGCCTGGCCCCCACGCAGCCTGGCTGCGATAGCCCAGCAGCTTATCCAGTGCCACATGGCGACCCACATCTTCACAGCCACCGGCCAGCTGACCATCAGGCTGGATCCACGCGGCAGCATGGGTGCAGCCGGTTTTCTGTCCGACCGGCTGATACGCTTTCAGCTGGCCCAGCGCCCGATCCAGCTGATCCAGCGCAAAGGTCTGGGTAAACGGCAGCGGAGAGAGCGGCTTGCCAATCTGGTCCAGCTGTTCAACGCCACACACGCCGCAGCCGGTACGGCCTGCCAGCGCACGACGCTGCTCTTTCAGCGCCATAAAACGGCGGCTGGAAAGCTCAATCTGAACCTCAATGCCGTGACAGCCCGGCACGATGTCCATGCCGAAAATGTCGCCTGGCGCGTCGATAATGCCCTCTGACAGCGAAAAACCCAGCGCAAACGCCTCCAGATCTTTGGGCGTGGTCATCATCACCACGTGAGAGATGCCGTTGTAAACCAGCGCCACCGGCACCTCGTCCGCCAGCCAGTCAGACTCTGCTGCGGTCAAATCGGCACGCTGCCATACCTGCGTTCTGCTGACGCCGGCCTGAATTGTTAAATCTTCGCCTGAGTCAGGCTGAATAGCTTTCAAAAATTACGACCTGTTGTTAATAAATAATGAAATGCGACAGTCAGTACGGCTGCACAGCGGCGATCAGACGCAGACTAATTTTGCCTTCTGGCCCGGTGCGGCGCAAATAAACAGCGGGGCAATTCATGCGGTTTTCTCACCGGGAAAAGCGCAGCCACGCCTGCTGGCGGGCAGAATGAGAATGGGTATCTTTCAGGCTTTAACATCGGTAAGCATAAAACAACAGTAATTATCTGCCGCTAAAGCAAATCTGCTTGCGCCGGGGATCCGTTGCCGAGGATTTTTAACAAAATTTAGAAAAAGAATTACTAATGACTAACCTGTTGACCCTGGTCAACTTACAGGCAGATAGGGCTGCTATTTTGCAAGGCTTCGCAATGGAGCCAATAAAGTAGAACGATAAAATGCAAATTAACAGACGGAGTTTTTTCAAAATCTGTGCTGGCGGGTTGGCGGGCACCAGCGCGGCGTTACTCGGTTTTGCCCCCACCACAGCCTTAGCCAGCGTCAGAGAGTTCAAACTCATTCGCGCCAGAGAGACACGTAATAACTGCACCTACTGCTCAGTCGGCTGCGGCATGCTGATTTACAGCCTGGGTGATGGCGCTAAAAATGCCCGCGCCTCGATTTACCATATTGAAGGCGATCCTGACCATCCGGTCAGTCGTGGATCGCTCTGCCCCAAAGGCGCGGGCGTGCTCGACTTTATTCACAGTGAACAGCGACTGAAATACCCGGAATACCGCGCGCCAGGCTCGGATAAATGGCAGCGCATCAGCTGGGATGAGGCATTTGACCGCATAGCCCGCCTGATGAAGCAGGATCGCGATGCCAATTTCCAGGCCACCAATGCCGCTGGCGTCACGGTAAACCGCTGGCCGACTACCGCCATGCTCTGCTCTTCCGCCGCCAGTAATGAAACCGGCCTGCTCGATCAGAAATTTGCCCGCTCGCTGGGTATTCTGGCGCTGGAAAACCAGGCGCGCCTGTGTCACGGCCCGACCGTGGCCGCGCTGGCCCCCAGCTTTGGTCGTGGTGCAATGACCAATAACTGGAACGACATCAAAAACGCCAATGTGGTGATGATCATGGGCGGCAACCCCGCCGAGGCTCATCCGGTTGGCTTTAAATGGGTGATTGAAGCCAAAACCCATAACAATGCGCAGGTCATCGTGGTCGATCCACGCTTTAACCGCTCTGCGGCGGTCGCCGATCTCTACGCGCCACTGCGTGCCGGCAGCGATGTGGTTTTCCTGATGGGGGTGATCAACTATCTGCTGCAACACAATCAGATTCAGCAGGAGTATGTTCGCGCCTTCACCAATGCCGCCCTGATTGTCAGCGAAGGCTTCAGCTTCAGCGACGGATTGTTCAGCGGTTACGATGCTGAAACCCGTCAGTATGATCGTCAGAGCTGGCACTATGAGCTGGATGAAAACGGCCATGCGAAACGCGATGAGAGCTTCACTCACCCACGCTGCGTGCTGAACCTGCTGAAAACCCATGCCAGCCGTTACACCCCGGAAATGGTGACGCGCCTGTGCGGGACCTCGCAGGAATCCTTTATTGCGGTGTGCAGGCAGCTGGCCTCAACCTGTGTGCCGAATCGCACCGCGACTATTCTCTATGCGCTGGGCTGGACTCACCACACCAACGGTTCGCAGATTATCCGCACGGCGGCGATGATTCAGCTGCTGCTGGGTAATATCGGGATGCCAGGCGGCGGTATTAACGCGCTGCGCGGCCACTCCAACGTGCAGGGCTACACCGATCTCGGCCTGCTGGCGCAGAGTCTGCCGGGCTATCTGCCACTGCCCTCCGAGAAGATGACCACTTTGGCAACCTACCTGCAGCAGGTCACGCCGGTTGCGGCACTGCCGGATCAGGTCAACTACTGGCAGAACACCGACAAATTTTTCGTCAGCCTGATGAAGAGTTTCTACGGCGATAAGGCCACAGCGGAAAACCAGTGGGGCTACGACTGGCTGCCGAAGTGGGATAAGAGCTACGACTGCATGGCGCAGGCGGAGATGATGGAACAGGGCGCGCTGAACGGCTGTCTGATTCAGGGCTTCAACCTGCTGGCCGCCTTCCCGGACAAAAATAAAGCGGTCCGGGCACTGTCCCGCCTCAAATATATGGTGGTGATCGATCCGCTTCGCACCGAAACCGCCAGCTTCTGGCAGCATCACGACGAGTTCAACGATGTGGATCCGTCGACAATCCAGACCGAAGTGTTCCGTCTGCCCTCTTCCTGCTTCGCTGAAGAGTCGGGATCGGTGGCGAACTCGTCGCGCTGGCTGCAGTGGCACTGGGCGGCCGCAGAGCCGCCCGCTGAAGCACTGCACGACGGTAAAATCCTCGGCAATCTGTTCATGCGTCTGCGCGCGCTCTATCGCCTGGAAGGCGGTGCAAACCCTGAACCGCTGATGGCAATGCGCTGGGACTACCGCGATCCGTCTAATCCTGAGCCGGAAGAGGTGGCGCAGGAGAACAACGGTCAGGCGCTGGCCGACATTTACGACGCCAGCGGCAAGTTGTTGCTGAAAAAAGGCCAGCAGCTCAACAGCTTCTCAGAGCTGCGTAACGACGGCACCACCGCCAGCGCCTGCTGGATCTACAGCGGCAGCTGGACGCCGGAAGGCAACCAGATGGCACGACGCGACAACGCCGACCCATCGGGGCTGGGCGCGGTCTCCGGCTGGGCCTGGGCGTGGCCGGCTAACCGCCGCATTCTCTACAACCGCGCCTCCGCGGATGCGCAGGGTAAAGCCTGGGATCCGAATCGCCGCCTGATTGAGTGGGATGGCACTCGCTGGCACGGCATTGACGTGCCGGATTATCCGGTAACGCTGTCGCCGCAGCAGCAGGCCGGTCCGTTTATCATGCAGCCCGATGGTCTTGGCCACCTGTTTGCGCTCGATAAGATGGCCGACGGCCCCTTCCCGGAACATTACGAACCGATGGAAAGCCCGCTCGCCGACAATCCTATGAATCCGCAGCAGCGTCATAGTCCGGTCGTTCGACTGTTCAGCAGCGACGCCGCGCAACTGGGCGAGGCCGCTGACTATCCCTGCGTCGCCACCACCTACTCCATCACCGAACTGTTCCGGCACTGGACCAAACATGCCCTGCTGAACGCGATTGCGCAGCCGGAGCAGTTTGTTGAAATCGGCACCGAACTGGCAGAGGAGAAAGGCATCAAGGCCGGAGACAGCGTCAAAGTCTCGTCGCGCCGTGGCTATATCAAAGCCAAAGCGGTGGTAACACGTCGTCTGCAGCGTCTGATGATTGACGGCAAGCCGGTTGATACCGTGGGTATTCCCTGTCACTGGGGCTTTGAAGGCACCACGCGTAAAGGCTTCCTCGCCAATACGCTGACGCCGTCGGTTGGCGATGCCAACTCGCAGACCCCGGAGTACAAGGGATTTTTAGTGAAAGTGGAAAAAGCGTAACGGTAGATGACAATGGCTTATCAATCACAAGATATTATCCGTCGCTCAGCGACCAACGGCTTTACCCCACCGCCACAGGCGCGCGATCACCAGCGTGAAGTTGCGAAGCTAATTGACGTCACCACCTGTATTGGCTGCAAAGGCTGTCAGGTCGCCTGCTCCGAATGGAACGACATCCGCGATGAAGTCGGTCATAACATCGGGGTCTATGACAACCCTACCGATTTGACCGCCAAATCCTGGACGGTGATGCGCTTCTCGGAAGTTGAAGAGAATGGCAAGCTGGCCTGGCTGATTCGCAAAGATGGCTGCATGCACTGCGCCGATCCCGGCTGCCTGAAAGCCTGTCCGTCGGCAGGTGCCATTATTCAGTACGCCAACGGCATCGTCGATTTCCAGTCTGAGCAGTGTATCGGCTGCGGCTACTGCATTGCGGGTTGCCCGTTCAACGTGCCGCGGCTCAACAAAGAGGATAACCGCGCCTACAAATGCACCCTGTGCGTGGATCGCGTCAGCGTCGGCCAGGAGCCTGCCTGTGTGAAGACCTGTCCGACCGGCGCCATTCATTTCGGCAGCAAAAGCGACATGCTGACGCTGGCGGAGGAACGCGTGGCGGAGCTGAAGTCGCGCGGGTTTGCGCAGGCTGGCCTCTACAACCCGGAAGGCGTGGGCGGCACCCACGTGATGTATGTGCTGCATCATGCCGACAAGCCTCAGCTCTATCACGGACTGCCTGCTAACCCGGGCATCAGCCCGACGGTGACCTTCTGGAAGGGGATCTGGAAACCGCTGGCGGCGGTGGGTTTTGCCGCTACGTTCGCCGCCTCTATTTTTCACTATGTTGGCGTTGGCCCGAATCGCGTCACTGAAGAGCACGACGACAACGACGATCACCCTGAGGAGCGCAAATAATGAAAAAGCCCGATCATCTGGTGCGTTACCGCGCACCCGAACGCATCAATCACTGGATTGTCGCGATTTGCTTTGTCATGGCCGCGTTAAGCGGATTAGGGTTTTTCTTTCCGTCGTTCAACTGGCTGATGCAGATATTTGGCACACCACAGCTGGCGCGTATTCTGCATCCTTTTGTCGGCGTGGTGATGTTCGTTGCTTTTATGCTGATGTTTTTGCGTTACTGGAAACACAACCTGATTAATCGCGATGACCTTTACTGGGCCAGAAACATTCACCGGATTGCGCTGAATGAAGAGGTGGGTGATACCGGTAAATATAACTTTGGTCAGAAGTGTGTGTTCTGGGCTGCTATTATCAGCTTAGTGTTGCTGCTTGCCAGTGGCATCGTGATCTGGCGACCTTACTTTGCCGATGCCTTCGCCATTCCGCTGATTCGTCTGGCGTTGGTGGTACATTCGGTGTCAGCGGTGGCGCTGATCATCGTCATTATGGTGCACATTTATGCTGCGTTGTGGGTCAAAGGCACACTGACCGCGATGGTGGAAGGCTGGGTCAGCGCCGAATGGGCCAGGCAGCACCATCCTCGCTGGTATCGCGAGCAGCGTAATCCGCCAATAAAACAGGAAAAACGCCCCTGATGAGTATTCGCATAATCCCGCAAGATCAGCTGGAGAAAGGCGAAAAGACAACGGCGGAGATGATTCCGCCGTTACTTTTTCCACGGCTGAAAAATTTATACAGCCGTCGTGCTGCGCGACTGCGTGACCTGGCGGCGAAAAACCCACTCGGCGACTACCTGCGCTTTGCGGCGGTGATCGCTGAAGCGCAGGAGATTGTGCTGTATGACCATCCGCTGCACATCGACCTGCATGCCCGCCTGACGCAGAGCGCCAGCGAGGGCAAGCCGCCGCTGAATATTCATACCCTGCCGCGCGATCCCCACTGGCAGCGACTGCTGCATTCACTGATTGCCGAGCTGAAGCCAGAGATGAGCGGTCAGGCACTGGCGGTGCTGGAGAATCTGGAGAAGGCGTCCGCCACTGAGCTGGAAACGCTGGCCAGCGCGCTGTTTACCGGCGAGTATGCGCTGGTCAGCAGCGACAAAGCACCCTTTATCTGGGCGGCGCTTTCGCTCTACTGGGCGCAGATGGCGGCCCTGATCCCAGGCAAAGCACGCGCTGAGATGGGCGATCAGCGCCAGTTCTGTCCGGTCTGCGCCAGTATGCCAGTCGCCAGCGTGGTGCATATGGGCAGTCATGAAGGCGCGCGCTATCTGCACTGTAATCTGTGCGAAAGTGAATGGCATGTGGTGCGCAGCAAATGTACCCAGTGCGAACAGTCCCGTGATCTGCATTACTGGTCGATCGACAGCGAACGGGCGGCGGTGAAAGCAGAGAGCTGTGGCGACTGCGGCACTTACCTGAAGATGCTCTATCAGGAGAAAGATCCGGCCATTGAACCGGTGGCAGATGACCTGGCATCGCTGATACTGGATGCCAAAATGGAGCAGGAAGGCTTCGCACGCAGCAGTCTCAATCCCTTTATGTTTCCTGGCGAATAGTCACTGACTCTGGAGAACCCGATGAAACTGATTGGCAGCTATACCAGCCCGTTTGTGCGTAAGATTTCGATTATCATGCTGGAAAAAGGCATTACTTTTGAATTCGTTAACGCATCGCCTTACAGCGATGACAGCCACGTGCCGCACTACAATCCGCTGGGCAAAGTTCCGGCGCTGGTCGCTGACGATAAGCAAATCTGGTTCGATTCCAGCATCATTGCGGAGTTTCTGGAACTGCGTGGCGTGGAGCCTGCTCTGCTGCCTGCCGATCCGCTTGAATCGCTTAACATCCGTCAGCTGGAGAAGCTGGCGGATGGCGTCAGCGATGCCGCGCTGGTGATCGTGCGCGAGCAGATGCGTCCGGGGGATTTGCAGTCGGAAGAGGTGCTGTTGCGCAATCGTGAAAAGATTCAGCGCAGCCTCGACATGCTGGAAGCGAAGGCGGCAGAGGGGAAATGGCTTAACAACGGCCAGCTCAATCTGGCGGATATCGCCACCGGTTGCATGATCGGCTACCTCAATTTCCGTCGCGTAGTGCCGAACTGGTGTGTCGAACGACCGGCGCTGGTGAAACTGGCGGAAACGCTGTTTCAGCGTGAGAGCTTTGCAAGGACGACGCCGCCTGCGGCGTGATGGGTCAGGCGAAATAACTATCAAAGCGCCCCGGGCAGGCATGGAAGCGACATTTTGTTACGCTGCACAGGAAAAATATAATCGGCCTGCTGGTCTGACAACCCAGTCAATTTCGTCTCCAGACAGGTCATTTTCATAATCCTGCCCGCCATGCCATATGCCTAAAACACTCACTGTTTTCTCAGACAGCATGAAAGCAATTATTGTCCGTCTGCGGTAATTGGTGATTCTCAGTCCTGGCAGAAGATCATCACGACAGTTCCCTCTATGTGGGAACTGTGCAAGAGACTCACAATAATCGATGACGTTTTCCGTAAAGTTTAAAGCGGTATAGGGTGTCGCTGCTTGCGCGATATAACGGTAAAGTTCTGCCAGTTGTTCCTGCGCCTCTGGTGCGAACACCACCCTGTAAACCATTACTCCTCCCCGGTTGCCTTCCTGTGTTCCGATTTTAGTCTGTTCCTGAGGTCGTTAGCGCTCAGGCTTTGTGTTTCGCCACTTTGAAGCGCTTCCCAGGCGGGCACTACCTTTTCATGCAGCCATTGTTCCACGGCATGATCCCGTGCCATCAGCGCACGCAATCCTTCACGGATCACTTCGCTTTCCGATGCATATTCGCCGCTGGCAACACGTGCCTTAACCTGTGCTGCCATTTCATTGGGCAGCGTGATACTCATCTGCTGTGTTGTTCTCATGGGTAACCTCTTTCTTCTGCCTGATAGGATTTAATCATACTCACCTTTCTGGCAGCTGTCAGTTTCACACTCTGTTGTGTCGCTCTCTCCTGAGAATTGGGGACTTACAGATGTCGTCGAGGGTGTCCGGTTTTCAACAGCGCGATAGCACATCTTATCAGCGGTTCAGGCACTGTCATTATCGGACAGGGTAAAAACCATACAGATTATAATGTGCATAACCTGGACTTAAAGATTGAATAGCTGGCTGTTTAAAAGAGCTGAAGAGGGATTCAGGAATAAAAAAATCACACAAAACCCGCCGAAAAAACAATCCGTTTTTCAGAGGCGCCTCTCAATCTATTACCTGGCTTTTTGGGGATTAAAGGTTATTGTTTTCAGGCAAATTTTTACCCAGCTGCATACCCCATCGCATGCACAATCAGGTTCGCTTCAGTATTCACCACATCTTTGCCGTCAGCCCCTTTCGTGATAGTCAGCGTATGTATCTGCTCTGAAAGATATGGTGCCGCTGCGGCTTGAGAGCTTTCTAAGCCAGCCACTTAAGAAGGACAATGGTGTATGGCACGGCAGGACGATTTATCTGCTGGTCAGCAGCAGAGCTGATCAGAGGAGGCGATACAGCAGTCGGGAGCATGATAACCGTGCGTACGAACAGGTTCTTTCAACTCGATCACCGATACGGATTCCTGAAATTTCATCTCACGCTTGCCCAATAAATTCCTGCGGATTACCTCTTTAAAAATACGCTCAGGGATATTCTCAGCATCGGATGTTTTATCATCATGAACAATGATGTGGCTTGCGTTTTCATAGCCTGGCGCCCACATATTATTATTAGGCGCATTTTTGTAAACGGCGATAAGAGGTTTTTTCCACGCAGCAGAGATATGTACAATTGATGTATCTGGCGTTATCACCATATCCGATTCTTTAATTAATGCCATCACATGATGCAAAGTATAAAAGGGATTTTTCACAACATTTCCAGGAAGCGGCACCGCTATTTCATTACGATGATCCAGGGTGATGATTTTCACCTCTCTGCTGTTATTATTAATCATATTAATAATTTCCAGCAATTGCTGTTGTGAGAAGTTCCTTTCCGGCGTGCCAGCAAAAGCATTAATAACAATTTTTTTCTTACTTTTCCAGGGACTAAGAAAGTGCCTCACCTCATCAAGCACAACATCAGGAAAATGAAGACTGTAAGTGAAATTGCCTGTCGCTTTAACGCCAATGCTTTTACTTATCAAAGAAAGTAACTCTGTAACATGCTGCTTTTCATTTTTATAGGGAACCGAAACTGTGTAATGGCTGATGTCAGATTGCTTATTTAGGCCAATAACGAATCTGGCATTGATATCCCGAAATAACTTCATTCGATGCACCGGCGTTTCGGATAAGCAAGGATCGATAATCAGATCATACTTATTTCTATTTAGCATTTTCATCGTTGCTTGTGAAACGGTATGATAAAAAGACTTCAGGTAATGGTTATAACTGCAATTTCCTGCCTTATAAATATGCCTGATAAAAGGGCTGTATTTTATTATGTCGTAACAGGCTTCAGTTACCAGCAAATCTACTGCATAGCCAGCCTGATGAAGTGACCTGATGAGTGGCATCGAAACGATGATATCACCCACTTTTCCTTCATTGCGAACAAGCAGTACAGTTTTCACGGAGTCAGGTTCAAAGGAGACTTTTTTCCGTTTATCCCACAGAAGCTTTGCAATAGAGATTCTTGCCTCGAGTTTCACCTCTTTAAGATAGTAGTTTTTTCTTCGATTCCATTCGCGTATTTTTTTGAATGGTCCCTTTGATACGGTGATCCTCACATCCTTATTCATTTCACCCTTCCTGCTTCCTGATAAGATCTTTTATTTGATACAAAAATCACTTAAATCAATCGTCTTTTATTTATATTAACCTTTTAATAATCATGTGATTCTACAACATCCTGAAACGCTTACGCTATACAATAATATTTAATCGTTCTGCAGGATCATCATTCAATTAACATCACTGATTGGATTTTTGCTAAAAACACCCAGCCATTATCGTTCCCATTAACCTTACTGCATCATGCGCCGTGATATGACAACTCAGGTTGCTAAATATAAGTTACTCACTGAAATTTCACTAATGGCAAGCTCTGATAAATAACCCACTCAAAGGTAATCATTGAATAGAATCAGCTATTTTTAACATTACTTCCCGAATACTTATTACGGACATAGCGCCAGGGTAAACGCTTTCAGAGGTAATGGTGAGTTGATTATTGACGGGAAAGCCTGTTTTTTATGTGGGCCGTTCAACCTGATCCACTTTGGGGTCTCGGGGCGAAGCCCAGACCAGGTTATTTTGTCATTACCGCCACGGCATGGCGGTAATGACAAAACATTTCCTGTCCCTCACTTTACCTACGATTGAAGATACCAGTTGGTCGATATCGGTATGGTGAATAGATGATGGATGGCGACTGGATCATCGAGTCCGATATTACCGACGCTGAACAACAGGAGGTCACCGCTGCACCCGGCGCACGTCGGTCATGGCGGCGGGAGGATGGGGTTTTTAGGGCGTAAAAGCAAAAATCCCGGCCAACTGGCCGGGATTTTTGTACTAATTCCATTCCACATTAAAATCAGCTAACTGATTATCTAGGAACTGTCTTTTCTCAAACCAATAATCAAAAACCTCAGCCTCTCCGCTACTTAAAATTAGGTAGAACCCTCCTGTTTCACCCTCTGTATCATCGACAATTTGAATTTCCCATCCAGCATATTCGCCATCATTAACGATGCCTTTCTTTAAGAGCATTTTGCTTCCTTAGTCTTTATAAGGAACATGGTTGTTCGAAATATACTTGCCTGTTGTAGGATTTTTCACACCAAAATGTACGTGTGGAACTCCCGGCGCATGGGCACCACCAATTGAACCTGAGTCAAACCTAAATTCTTTTGTCCCATCAGCACTATGGTAAACACCAGATCCTGGTTTTCCAATCTCTTTATATCCCGTTACTAAGAATTTTAAACCAGCAGCTAACGCTTCATCTGAACTCAAAGTTGTTGAGCTGGTGAAGTTTTTCTTACCAGATAAGGTCTCATTAATGACAGTATCTATCTTGCTGTTTGAATTCTCTGAAAGATAAACTATGTCTTTCTTCGTGAGAGGATCGGCTCCCGGATTGACTAAGATATTCCCAACAGTATCAGGTTTTCCTTCCGTATTACCGGTATTAGTAGCTCCCTGTCCTGAAGCCTGATTATTACCAGTGTTGGTCGGCGTATCATTTGGATCTAACTGCTGATTTCCACCTGTGTTGGCTGGACCTGACCCAGCTATCTGGTCACCACCGGTATGAACAGGCGCATATTTATCATGAAGCGAACTGAGATACTTTCTTGTGATCTCGTCGTTACCCATCATTTGCAGGGTAACAAGATGCTCCAGTTCGTCGGAGGTTATTTTATCAGCTACATCTTTAATGGCCACTCCGGCAAGTCCTGTGATTCCGGCTTTCGCACCAATCTCCAGCAACTGCTCTGCAACCTTATTCCGGCACGGTGAAAGTGCGGCACAACCACGCGCAACCAGTGCAAGATTATTGTTTTCAACCGCGTTCTTACCCGCCTGCGCCCCCGCCACCGCATCCGCCGTGCTGTCACCCGCTACGCCGCCCGCAAGACCCGCCGCCAGCGTACCCAGCGCACTTATCGTCTGCCGCTGCTCCTCAGACAGGTCTTCACGTTTAACGCCCGGATACAGCTGCTGCGCGATGTACTCGCCCATCACCGCGCCCGAGGCTCCGGCCAGCGCAGCATTGCCCGCCGCGTACGAGGTTACCGCACCCAGCACCGCGTGCGCCATCAGGTTCGCCTGGACATTAACCTTACCGTTCGCGTCCGTGGTCAGCTCATGTATCTTTTCCGCCAGGTACGGTGCCGACGCGCCGCTTATCGCCTGCGCCACGTTCCCGCCCGACAGGCCCTGCACCGCCGCCGTCACCGCGCTGATGCCCTGCTGCAGCGACGAACCCGTGCCGAACGGCTTCATCGCCGTATCATAAGCCTGCTTCGCTATTTCATCTGCCGTCGGGTTCAGCTTCCCTTTTTTGGCCAGCTCTTCCCTCGCAGCCGCCAGTGCTTCCGGATCTTTCTGCACCTTCAGGCCCGCCACCCGCGAACTGTGGGGCTGCGTCGAGGGCTTAAGCGTGGTGCCCATCAACCGGAAGAAGGTGGCGCAGTGGCTGACGGAGTTTCCTGGTGCGATGCACAGCACCAGTGACGCGCCGAAGTTTAAGCGTGATGACGGGCATTTTGCGTAGGGGCTGATAAAACAAACCGGCTATTAATGAAGTGAACCCCTACTTGTTGGATGTCCAACTTTATGGAGTCAGCACATTATAGCCGGGCTTTTTATCAATAAAAGTCTTCTCGACTGAAGGTAATACCAGTGGGGGAAACATCATCTTTATCGAAGTACACTGTGTTTTCTTTCCCATGAATTACTACAGAGTAACCAAAGACAGTATTCTCCTCCTCGCTGATTCCAAGAACGACTCCCTTGCATTTTGCGTACTTACTATTTTTAGCATCCGCTTTAATTTCTACTTCTTGATAAAAATCTATTTTCATAGTTTTCACTTATGCGTAACTTTTCCATCAAGGGAGATATTAAGGTGAGAGCCATCTCGCGTTGCCCAACCTAACTGAGCTTTACCTGTTCGTGATAACTGGACATCCCACTCAAATGCCTGGCCCGCTGTACGAGATGGGCCTTTAACCCATTCATTCCCAAACTTGTCAATGTAACCTTTATTTGGGCCTCTTGGCAGAGGTTGAGATGCAGAGTACCCCTCTGGCGGTATATAACGAATTTTACCTTCATTCGGTAGCTGAACATAGTTGATACGACCTTTAGTCGACCACGGTTGCGCAGCTCCGCCTGTGCCTGAGGGATTGAAAGGTGGCTCTTCTATATAAGCGGGATTCTTACCTGTCTGCGCCGAACTACTTCCCTTCATCCCATAAACCGCGCCACCAATCGCCGCTGTGGTATGAACGCCAGCCATCGCGGTATAGAGGCCGTCTGCTGTCTCCTTACTCACACCCCAGTTTTCAGCGATACGGTTAACGTTGGCTTCGCGCTCCGCTTTCGCATCCGCCGAGGCATACTGCCACATCAGCGCGTCAACCTGACCTTTTCCTTCTTTATAAACGCTGCCCATCGTGCCGATATACTGGCCGTCGAGCTGCTGGTCATAACTCTTCGACATCGCTGCCAGTTCCTGCCGCATTCCCTGGCAGGCTGCTGAAGAAAGCCCTTTACAGGCTGAGTCTAACGCTGCATCGAATGCCTTATCTTTCGCATTCAGGTCACTGATTAACTTCTCAGCATGCTGTTTCTTTTCGGCTTCCAGATACGGCAGCGACCACTTCGCATCCTGACGCTGCTTCTCGCCTTCGGCGTGCAGCGCATTATTCTCAACCGCGTTCTTACCCGCCTGAGCCCCCGCAACAACATCCGCCGTGCTGTCACCCACAACGCCGCCCGCAAGACCCGCCGCCAGCGTACCCAGCGCGCTTATCGTCTGCCGCTGCTCCTCAGACAGGTCACTGCGCTTAACCCCCGGATACAGCTGCTGCGCGATGTATTCGCCCATCATCGCGCCCGAGGCTCCGGCCAGCGCAGCATTGCCCGCCGCGTACGAGGTTACCGCACCCAGCACCGCGTGCGCCATCAGGTTCGCCTGGACATTTACCTTACCGTTCGCGTCCGTGGTCAGCTCATGTATCTTTTCCGCCAGGTACGGTGCCGACGCGCCGCTTAACGCCTGCGCCACGTTCCCGCCCGACAGGCCCTGCACCGCCGCCGTCACCGCGCTGATGCCCTGCTGCAGCGACGAACCCGTGCCGAACGGCTTCATCGCGTTGTCATACGCCCGCTGCGATATATCGGCTTCCGTATAAGGCTTACCGCTTGCCGCCAGCTGCTCACGCGCCGCCTGAAGAGCCGCCGGGTCCTGCTGCGCCTTCAGGCCCGCTATCTGGCCCTGCGTCCGTGCGATATCTCCCGCCTGAGCCCCGATTTCCCCGATAAGCTGCGCCGCCTTCAGCCGGTTCTGCTCCTTCTCCTTGTCAAAGATGACGTCCAGCCCCGGGTTCGCGTTCGCTACGTCGCGGCTCAGCCCTGCCACGTCCTGCTTCTGCTTCGACGGGTCGCGGATGATTATCGTGCCTTCGCTCACCGCCGACTTCGTGGTGGAGTCCGCGCTGCCGCTGTCGTTCAGCCCCGCCAGCATCCCGTTCGCCATGTTCCCGACGAACTGACCGCCCACGCTGCCGCCCGTGCTCATGCCCGCGCTCTGGTGCTCCACCTTATAGTCAGCGTGGTTCTCTATGTCGCCGAAGCCCAGCGTGCCGGTGTCGAGCCGGTTCTTATCGGCGGAGGCCGTTGAGCTGATGACCGCGCCGTTCAGCTGCGTATGCTCCCCGACCGTCACGTCAAAGCCGCCCTTCCCGGCAAATATCCCGGTCTGCTCCGCCACGCTCTGCCAGGTGCTGTGCATCTTATCCCGGCTCACGTTCACGTTCGCCGACCCGGTCATTGAGCCGAAGGTAAAGCTGCCGCCCGCGCTGGCGCTCTGCTGCTTGCTGTCGTAGCGGTCGCTGTCCTGCTCTGAGGTCAGCGTCAGGTTGCGGCCCGCGTCCACCTTCACGCTCTCACCGTTTGCCTGCGCGCCCGTGAGCGTGATGTCGCGCCCGCTGGTCAGGCTGAGCCGGTTGCCCGCGTCCAGCGTGGTCTCGCTGTGCGTCAGCCCGTTGCCTTTTTCGCTGCCCTTCGCCGCGTTGACGCTCGCCGACACGCTGATGCCGTAGCCGCCTGAACCCACGCCGATGCCTACGCCGACGCTGCCGCCCTTGCTGCTGTTTTTCCCATCGGTGCTCTGCGTGTTCTGCGCCGACTGCAGCAGGATGTCCCGCAACGCATCCAGGCCCAGGTCGCCGCCCGCCTTCAGCTGGCTGCCGGCGATGCTGATGTCGCCGCTCTGCGCCGTACCGTTTTTGCCGGTTGCCGTGACGGTCAGATTCCGGCCCACCGTCAGCGTACTGCCCTTCGACTGACTGCTCTCGGTACGCGTTTCGCTTTTCGACGACTGACTGCCGTACGAGGCGCTGACGCCGATGGTGTTGGTCGAGCCCGCCTGATAGCCGTCCTGCCCCGGCTTCAGGTCGCCGGCGGCATTGTGTGCGTCTGCGGCGGCGGTGTTAAGCCCGTCCATCTGAGCTGCCTGCGCCGCCTGCACCCCGTTCAGCGCCGCCTGGGTGTTCTGCAGTGCGCTGACACGCCCGCCACCCGACTTCCTCGCCTGCTGCGCGCTGCTCACTGCCGTGTTGAGCGCGCTGCCTGCCGTGCCTGACAGGGCGATGCTCAGACCGCTCTGTTTCTGCTCGAAGGTTTCCTTACGGCTGCGTGAATCAAAGCCCGGGTCGATAGTTACGCTGTCGCCCGTCAGGTTCATGTCCTGACCTGCCACCAGGTCTGCGCCGCCGACGTGCAGCCGGTTGCCCGCCGTGATATCCACGCTGCCCTGGCTGCTGCCGATGGTGCTGACGCTCTGGCTCTGGGTAGTGCCTTTCTCATCAATTTCGTGCCGCGTGGACTGCTTGCCGACGGTGAAGCCGATGCCGCCGCTGCTCATCAGCCCGCTTTTTTTCTTTTCTTTCAGCTGGTAGTGGCTGTCGGTCTCGGTTGCCGCGCCGATCTCCACGTCGCGTCCGGCCCGCAGACTGACGTCCTGGTCTGCGGCCACCGCCGAGCCGGTCACCGTCAGGTCGCGCCCGGCAATGACCGTGACACTTTCGCCGCTCAGCAGGCTGCCGTTCTCACGGGTGGTAACGTCCCGCGTCACGCTGTGACTGCTACTTTTGTTCAGCAGGCCTTTATTCTCTGAGCGTTCTTCACTATAGAGTGACTCACGTTCGGTGGCGGTGTTGAGCACCACGTCCTGTTTCGCCTGAAGCCCGACCGCGCCCTGTTCGCTGTGAAGCGTACTGCCGGTCACGGTGACGTCGCCCTCGCGCCCAATCACTGTTACGCCCTGCTGCCCGCTGAAGGTGCTACCGGTGCTGCTCTCGCGCACGCTTTCTTCTTCACGATGGGTGCGGGTATTACCCTCACGCTTGTTTTCGCTGTCCTGATCGAGCAGGCTGGCCCGCGCATCTTTAATGGTGACGTTCTGCGCGCTGACGCCGATGCGGCCCTGGGTACTGTCAACCTGCGCGCCTTCGGCCAGCAGGTTATTACCCGCCACCAGCGTCACACCCTGAGCGCCGCTCAGGGTGCTGAGCAAAAGACGATCTTCCGTGCGACTGTTGCTGACCGACGAGGTCCGGCTGTCGGCCTCAAGATGGGTGGTATTGGTGGTGGTTTCAGCGCCGATGCGGATGTCGCCGCCAGCCTGAACCCGGGCGGAGCCGGAGGCGCTGGCCTGGCTACCGGTCAGCGTCAGGTCACGACCGGCCGAGAGCAGAAGATTGCCACCGGCGTTAAGCTCGCTGCCCTTTGCCTGCTGCCACTCGCCGCTGACCTGCGCCATGCGCCTGCCCGCTTCTTCTATGCCGCTGCTGGTGCGGTTGCCCATCGCCCCGGAGATAACGTTCAGGCTGCCGCTGTGACTGCTTTTCGCGGCACCGATCTCAAGGTTGTTGCGCGCGCTCAGACTGAGGTTATTGGTGGCATTGAGTTTCGCGCCATGCAGCCGGATATCGGTGCCACTGAGGCTGATATCCCCAGCACTCATCGTCGCCTGACGCAGGGCATTCTGCAGATCGGTGCTGATCGTCAGCGTCTCCGCCTTCACATCAATGCTGCCCGCCTTGATATCGCCACCCAGGTGCTGAAACTGCCCGCTGTCGATGGAGAGCGCCTGATCCGCAAAGAGGTTACCGGCATTGGTCACGCTCTCTGCCGAGAGCTGCAGATTACCGCCGCCAATCACCGCGCCCGCGCCAGTCAGGCGCAGCGTGGTCTGTGCCAGATAAACTTTCGGCACCCACACCGTCTGAGGGCCGTCTGCCGTATCAACCGTTTCGCTGACCAGCCAGACGATATCCTGTTGCAGCGCCGCAATCTGTTGCGGCGTCAACGCCACGCCCGGCACCAGATGGAAATCCTGCGCCACTTTAGAGCCGTTGTTCATTAGCTCCTGATACTGCGCCATCGCATCCCAGCCGTTAACGGAAGGCCTGCCGGTCAGTTTCAGGACCTGCTCGCGAACCAGACGCTGCTCATAAAAACCGTCGCCCAGGCGTTTATGCACCTGTGACGGATCGTAACCCACCCGTTCAAGCAGATAGTCGCTGCTGATAAATTTGCTCTTGCTGGTAAAACGCTCGTCAGTCACGATCAGATACGGGCTGCCCGCCGCGGTATGCTGGCTGAACAGACCATTATTGGGGATGGTTGTGGCGACTTTCTCCAGCTGTTGTAGCGCCGTCAGGGCCAGTTCAGCCGGTAACAGTGGGCGACCCGATGTGTTATCACCCGTCGTAAGTTCTGTGTCGCCGTCATGGCGGGCGACCCCGTCTACGGCAAAGGCCAGGCCAGGCCACACGGTATTATCTGGTCAATGATTGAGGATATTAAATACCCTTGTTAAAACCCCTATTACCAAACTGATGCCCAAAACATTTTCCAGTTTTCATATCGACGTAAATATTCACGGGAGTAGAGGTCTCAATCTCCATCCATGACTTGTTTTCTACATCTTCGCTAGAAGTCTCAACGATATAGCATTCAACACCATCATAAAAAGCCGTTTTAATGAAAGTAAATTTCTCACTCCATCCCACTTTATGTCGGGATGCATAGTCACGAGCGGCGTTCTTAGCGTCTTCTAGGTTTATCATTGCTGAATTCCATAATAGACATTGTACATAGCACCGCCTACAACAACCGGCCCAAGAAGCACGCCAGCTGCTTCATGTCGAAGTGCGGTAAAGGTAATCTCATAGTTATTGGTTAACGGAAATTTGAAACCATCAATAACATAACGTGGTGACATCCCTTTCGCTCTCATTAGCCCAACCATCTCGGTAAATGCTTCTTCCAGATACCGTAAAGTATATGACCTGTTGTAGGAGCTAATATGCATAAAGGCTCTAAGCTCCCGAAGCAGATAAAACTTTGGCGCAATGTAGGAATGTACCCGCTCATGATATATAGCCACCAGAACATCCTCAGCCGCTTGTTCCGCTGTTTTTACTGTGCGGTCGTAGGCTCTGCCAATAGTAATGTCACCCCATAAATTAGTTGAACCTAACCCGGCATTTTGCTTATCAGTAAAGCGGATTTTTGGGCGATACCGCCAGGATGAAGAAGTGTTTCGGGGGCCATTCATTGCGCGGCCCACTGATGCGCTGTATTTAGGCATACGTATATTTCTGTATGAATGCCTGAAGGCGTCGCGAGGGTTCTTTTTCAGTAAAATCGCCATCACAGTATCTACGCCAATCATGGTAATGGCTGCAGCTAAACAGACAGCCGCATCATCAAGATCACTTTCAGTTCTGGCTTTGTATGTTGTCTTACCGAATTCGTAGAGCTTTTTTGAAGCCTCAGCAGCCACACCACCTACGGCAACCCAACCCGCCACAATCAGAATGAGGTCAGCTAACTCACCAATACCCAAAAAGTGTGCACCAGCCCATAAACCAGTTATTGCAGCCATTGTGGCCAATGCTTGAGGGGTCAGCATTGCCAACAATTGTTGACCGACATCACCAGGCAGAATTTTTGCAGCCTTAGTGATGGAAACTTCAAGTTTTTGCTGCATATCCATATTTGAGACATTCATCTAAACACCTTTTAGAATTATTTTCACGCATCTGCTGACGCAACTGTTGCCCGGTTTCAATTGCCTGGCCTTCTTCGCGGGGATTATCGGCTGGCGGGGCTGCCATCACCGGGAAAGCAGAGCAGAGCAGCGCGCCTGCCACCATGGCGAGCAGACGCACTGGCGGATGACAGAGCGATAAACAAATCCTTTTCATGAAAATTCCATTTCACTAAATGTAACCGGGTGTAAATTCTGGCGAATTATCCATCAGGAAAGGGGAAAAACAAGAGGGCTGGCTATTTTTAGGGCGGTTTCTTAACCACCGGATTGATGAAAAACTTTAGAGTATGACAGGAGAAAAATTAACAAGTAACCATTTGATATATATGAAACATTTATAATCTGGCGCATCACAACAGCCGATTCCTGATGACCGGCAATGGCAGTTTGAGCACTTTAGCGTATTCATTTGCACCCTAAAAAATGGCCGCTATAGCGGTCACACTCAGGTATGAGTCGAAGACATCAGGCCAAAAAAATCCCATAAAAAAAGGGACGATTGCTCGTCCCTTTTTCGCACAACAAATAGCATTACTGTAGCAGCGAGATATCCGCGACCTGCAGGAACAGCTCACGCAGTTTTGACAGCAGCGTCAGGCGATTAACCCGCACCGCCTGATCGTCGGCGTTAACCATCACTTTATCGAAGAAGTTGTCTACCGCAGTACGCAGCTGTGCCAGTTCGACCAGCGCATCCTGATAACGACCTTCAGCGAAGTAAGGCTGCAGCTTGCTGCTCAGCGCAGTGACAAAGGTCGCCAGCTGGATCTCTTCATTCTCTTTCAGCAGCGACGCCTGCACGCTCTCATTCAGCGTTTCAGTCGATTTTGCCAGAATGTTAGAGACGCGCTTGTTCGCCGCCGCCAGTGCTGCGGCTGCTTCCAGCGTACGGAAGTGCGACACCGCTTTCATGCGTGCATCAAAGTCAGCCGGACGGGTCGGACGACGCGCCAGAACCGCCTGCAGCGTGTCGATGCTGTGACCCTCTTCCTGATACCATGCGCGGAAGCGACCCAGCATAAAGTCGATCACATCATCCACCACGCGGGCGTTGCTCAGCTTGCTGCCATACAAGCGCACCGCTTCTTCGGTCAGAGTCTGCAGGTCGAGCGGCAGGTTCTTCTCAACGATGATACGCAGCACGCCCAGCGCCGCACGACGCAGTGCGAACGGATCTTTGTCACCTTTTGGATGCTGACCAATGCCGAAAATACCGGCCAGCGTATCCATTTTATCGGCAATCGCCAGTGCACAGGCGACAGGGCTGGACGGCAGATCGTCACCGGCAAAGCGCGGCTGATACTGCTCATTCAGCGCCACCGCCACATCTTCGGCTTCGCCGTCGTGACGCGCGTAGTGCATGCCCATCACGCCCTGGGTGTCGGTGAACTCGAAGACCATGTTGGTCATCAGGTCACACTTCGACAGCAGGCCCGCGCGGGTGGCGTGATTCACATCTGCGCCAATTTCACCGGCAATCCAGCCCGCCAGGGCCTGAATGCGATCGGTTTTATCGCGCAGCGTGCCCAGCTCTTTCTGGAACAGCACCGTCTCCAGACGCGGCAGGTGATCTTCCAGACGCTTTTTGCGGTCGGTATTAAAGAAGAACTCCGCATCGGCCAGGCGTGGACGTACCACCTTCTCGTTGCCGGAGATAATCTGACGCGGATCGCTGGATTCGATGTTGGTGACGAAAATGAAGTTCGGCATCAGGTTGCCGTCATTGTCATACACCGGGAAATACTTCTGATCGCCTTTCATGGTGTAGACCAGCGCTTCCGCAGGCACCTTGAGGAATTTCTCTTCAAAGGTCGCGGTCAGGACCACCGGCCACTCCACCAGCGATGTCACCTCTTCCAGCAGGCTGTCGCTGATATCAGCGTTGCCGCCTAAACGGCGTGCTGCTGCTTCAGCATCGGCTTTAATCATCGCTTTGCGGACCTGATAGTCGGCAATGACCTGGCCGCGTTTTTCCAGCACATCAGGGTACTGATCGGCGTTGTCGAGCGTGATTTCGCTTTCACCCATAAAGCGGTGACCACGAATAACCCGATCTGACTTAATGCCCAGAATGGTGCCTGGGATCAGCTCATCGCCCAGCAGCATCGTCACGGTGTGAACCGGACGAACGAACTGCACATCGCTGTTGCCCCAGCGCATCAGTTTTGGCACCGGCAGCTTGCTGAGCGCGGTAGCGATCATTGCGGGCAGCAGCGCCTGAGCCGCTTCGCCTTTGACCTGAGCGCGATAAACCAGCCATTCGCCTTTATCGGTGGCGAGACGTTCAGCCTGATCGACGGTAATGCCGTTGCCACGCGCCCAGCCTTCAGCGGCTTTGGTCGCGTTGCCGTCAGCGTCAAACGCAGCAGAGATCGCCGGTCCGCGCTTCTCTACTTCCCGATCGGGTTGTGAGGCGCTCAGGTTGGCGACTTTCAGCGCCAGACGACGCGGCGCAGCAAACCAGCTGACCTCGCCGTGGCTCAGGTTAGCGGCATCCAGTTCAGCCGTTACCTGCGCGGCAAAGGCTTCTGCCAGGCTGCGCAGGGCTTTTGGTGGCAGCTCTTCGGTGCCGATCTCCACCAGGAAGGTTTGTTCAGTCATGGCTGCCTCTTACTTTTTGTTATTGCACATCGGGAAGCCCATTGCCTCGCGAGAGGCGTAGTAAGCTTCAGCCACGGCTTTGGTCAGGGTACGAATGCGCAGAATATAGCGCTGACGCTCTGTTACCGAGATCGCTTTGCGGGCATCCAGCAGGTTGAAGCTGTGTGCCGCTTTAAGAATGCGTTCGTAGGCGGGCAGTGGCAGCGGTTTTTCCAGCGCCAGCAGATGCTGCGCCTCTTTCTCATACTGCTCGAAGCAGGTAAAGAGGAAATCAACGTCGGCGTATTCGAAGTTATAGGTGGATTGCTCCACTTCGTTCTGATGGAACACGTCGCCGTAGGTGGTTTTGCCCAGCGGACCGTCGCTCCACACCAGATCGTAAACGCTGTCGACGCCCTGGATGTACATCGCCAGACGCTCCAGACCGTAGGTGATCTCGCCGGTCACCGGCTTACACTCCATGCCGCCAACCTGCTGGAAGTAGGTGAACTGCGTCACTTCCATGCCGTTGAGCCACACTTCCCAGCCGAGTCCCCAGGCACCCAGCGTCGGGTTTTCCCAGTTATCTTCCACGAAGCGAATGTCATGCACCGTCGGGTCCATACCCAGCTCTTTCAGCGAGCCAAGATAGAGCTCCTGAATGTTGTCCGGTGAGGGTTTGATGATCACCTGGAACTGGTAGTAGTGTTGCAGGCGGTTCGGGTTTTCACCGTAGCGGCCATCGGTAGGACGGCGTGATGGCTGCACGTAAGCGGCGGCGATCGGCTCCGGGCCGAGTGCGCGCAGGCAGGTCATCGGGTGTGAAGTGCCAGCGCCCACTTCCATGTCCAGCGGTTGGACAATGGTGCAGCCCTGACGCGCCCAGTAATCCTGCAAGGTCAGGATCAGCCCCTGAAAGGTTTTGGTATCAAACTTTTGCATGTTGAGTGTGCACGCGCTTCGGTTAGATTAAAAAAAGAGGCCGACAGTATACCCTTTGACCGCGCGATGTGCAGCCGTAAATCCCAGGCGCTACCGGCGCGTTTTCGCGGTGATTCAGGGCGCTGGCATACAGATGGCTCCGAATCCTGCTGGCAGCAGTTGTTGCTCTGGTCGCATTTGGCTACCCTTTTGCGCACGGACGCGATGCGCAAGAGGATGCCATGCCGCAGAAGATTTACTGGATCGATAATTTACGCGCGGTTGCCTGTCTGATGGTGATCGTGATTCATACCACCACCTGGTATATCACCGGGCCGTTGGCGGTGACTGGCATCACCTGGGATGCGGCTAATCTGCTGAACTCAGCATCACGCGTCTGTGTTCCGCTGTTCTTTATGATCTCCGGCTATCTGTTTTTCGGCGAACGCAGCGCCCAGCCGCGCCATATGCTCCGGCTGGTGCTCTGTCTGTTGTTCTACAGCGCGGTATCGCTGGCCTATATCACCTGGCTGACCCCCATCAGCGAAGGGCGATCAATCCTGAAGATGCTGCAGAAGCCGGTGTTTTATCACCTGTGGTTCTTCTTTGCGCTGATCGGCATCTATCTGCTGTCGCCCCTGATCCAGGTAAAAACCGTGCAGGCGCGCTACGTGGCGCTGCTGGTGCTGGTGCTGGCGGTGCTCGCCAACCCCAATACGGTCAGCCAGTCGCTGGGGTCATTTCACTTTCTGCCGGTTAATCTCTATGTCAGCGGTGACAGTATCTACTACCTGCTCTATGCGCTGCTGGGACGGGCTATCGGCACGATGGAAACGACCCGCCGCGGCCTGACGCCGCTGGCTGCCGGGCTGTTTATCGCCTGTGTGATTGGCATTACGTTAGGGACGAAACAGGCGTTAATCGTCAACGGGGCGTTTAATGACACCTGGTATCTCTACTGCGGACCGCTGGTGTTTATCGCCGCGATCAGCCTGCTGATCGTGTTTAAAAACAGCCTGAACCAGCGCACGCTGCCGGGTTTAACGGTGATTGCACGCTATTCACTGCCGATCTACGGCTTTCATGCGCTGTTCATTCACTACCTGCGAACGCATCATTACGATTATATGTCACGTCCGTGGCTCGACCTGCCCTGGGTGTTCGGGCTGACGCTGGGCGGCAGCCTGCTGCTGGGTATGGCACTGAAACGCGTCGATACCCGTCACTTTGTCAGCTGATCGGCTTCGCGCTGGCGGGCGCGCCGTAGCTGGCGCGCCGATGAAAACCCCGCCGCCAGCGCCGCTTTTTCGGCAGATTCACCCTGCTGCTGACGCTGGCGTGCCACGCCAACCCGCAGCTGCTCATGGTATTCACGCACGCTAATCCCCAGATGCTGGCGAAACAGCCGCGCCAGATGGCGGCTGCTGACATGCGTGCGTCCAGCCAGCTCGGTCAGGGTCCAGCCGTGCTCAGGATGGGCAATCATCAGATCCTGCGCCCGGTGAATGGCCGGATGCATGTGGTTGCGGTAACGCAGCCACGGCGAAAGTTGCGGATCGTCACCGGCACGGCGGAACCAGACCACCATCTCCCGCGCTACCGCCAGCGCGGTTTGCGTATCACAGAGCTGATTAATCAGATGCAGCGCCAGATCGATTCCCGCCGTGATGCCTGCGCTGGTCCAGATATTCTCATGCCCGACAAACACCCGATTCTCCTGCACCCGTGCGCGCGGGGCCGCGGCTTTCAGACGGGCAATCACATCATGATGAGTGGTGCAGACCACGTCATCCAGCATGCCTGCCTGCGCCGCCAGCAGCGCTCCCGAGCAGACGCAGACCAGCATAAAGGTCTGCGCGCGCAGCGCGGCGTGCTGGCGCATCAGCCAGTCGCGAGCCTCTCCGGCCTGCGGCGTGGCGTAACAGAGCTGCGAGTCATAGACGCCAGGCACCACCAGCAGACTCCCGGCGGGCAACTGATCAGGTAACGGTTCGATGCCGCCAATGGTCATGCCGGTGGAGCAGACCACCTCCGGCTGCGGGCCGATGTAGCGCAGCGTAAAGTGATCGCCCGCCAGCTTCAGCGTCTCGGCCGGTCCGGTGAGATCCAGCGCCATCACGCCGGGCAGGGTTAAAAACCAGACGGTGTGTGTCATGCTGGCCCGCGCTACACCAGATCCCAGCCACGGGCGCGCCACAGCGCAGGCAGTTGCGCCATATCGTCGAAGCGCGTCACCAGCGGGTGATCCAGTTCAGGGTTGTGTGGGTCAGCGCAGTAGTAGTAGACCGGAATGCCAGCGGCGATACCGGCGCGGGCGCCCGCTTCGGAGTCATCCACCAGAATGCAGCGCTCAATCGGCACCTGCATCTGTTCCGCAGCGTGGTACATCAGTTCCGGATCGGGCTTCCAGTGCAGAATGTCATAGCCGCTGTAGAGGTGCTCCGCAAACAGCGGCAGCATGCCGGTTAAGCCCAGCGAGTGCTGCATCTTTTTTACCGTCCCGTTTGAAACCACGCACATCGGCACCTTGATCTGCTCAACCAGCGCTTTCGCGCCCGGGATGGGCTGCAGTTGCTGATCAAACAGCCGCGCGACCTCTGCGCGATAAGCAGTCTCCACCTCTTCCATCGGCAGCGTCACCTGATGCGCGTCGCCGACGTCACGAATAATGTCGTAGAGTTTGACGCCCTTATATTTTTCAAACATCTGCTGCAGCGACAGTTCCAGGCCGTAACGGGCAAAGGTGTTGACGTAGGCCTGGGTACAGAGCAACTCACTGTCCACCAGCGTGCCATCGCAATCAAAAAAGACGCATTCTACTGACATCAGACTCTATCCTTCGATTCAGGGGTGTGCTCCACACTCTACCGCACTCAGCGCAGATTGCGAGACTGGCAATCGGTTGCGAAAAATCATTGTATTGCCCCGGTAAAATCGCCAGGATACGCGCCGATGATTTTTTCTTCTGGATGGATGGCATGAGCAAGCAAGGCGTTTTGCAGCGCATCTTCAGGCTGCAGGAACATGGCACCACGGTGCGCACCGAAGTGATCGCGGGTATCACCACCTTTCTGACGATGGTCTACATCGTCTTCGTCAATCCGCAGATCCTCGGCGTTGCCGGCATGGATACCCAGGCGGTGTTTGTGACCACCTGTCTGATTGCCGCCTTTGGCAGCATTCTGATGGGACTGTTTGCCAATCTGCCGGTGGCGCTGGCGCCCGCAATGGGGCTGAACGCCTTTTTCGCCTTTGTGGTGGTTGGCGCGATGGGCTATTCGTGGCAGGTGGGTATGGGCGCGATCTTCTGGGGTGCGGTCGGCCTGCTGATCCTGACGCTACTGCGGGTTCGCTACTGGATGATTGCCAATATCCCGCTGAGCCTGCGTGTCGGCATTACCGCCGGTATCGGCCTGTTTATCGCCATGATGGGGCTGAAGAATGCCGGTATTATCGTGCCAAATCCCGATACCCTGGTGGCCGTGGGGAATCTGACCTCGCACAGCGTACTGCTGGGCGCGCTGGGCTTCTTTATCATCGCTATTCTGGCATCACGCAATATCCACGCGGCAGTGCTGATCTCGATGGTGGTTACTACCGCTATCGGCTGGATGCTGGGTGACGTGAAGTTTGTCGGCCTTTTTTCTGCGCCGCCTTCCATTACTTCTGTGGTCGGCCAGGTGGATATTAAAGGCGCGTTCAACATCGGCATGGCGGGCGTGATCTTCTCCTTTATGCTGGTCAATCTGTTCGACTCCTCCGGCACGCTGATCGGCGTCACCGATAAAGCGGGACTGACTGATGAAACCGGCACTTTCCCGCGCATGCAGCAGGCGCTCTATGTCGACAGCATCAGTTCAGTGAGTGGCGCGCTGGCGGGCACTTCATCCGTGACCGCCTATATCGAAAGCACCTCGGGCGTGGCGATTGGTGGCCGTACCGGCCTGATGGCCGTGGTCACCGGCCTGCTGTTCCTGCTGGTGACCTTCCTGTCACCGCTGGCCGCGATGGTGCCGTCCTACGCCGCTGCGGGCGCGCTGATTTACGTTGGGGTGTTAATGACCGCCAGCCTGTCGCGCGTTCGCTGGGATGATTTGACCGAAGCCGTTCCGGCGTTTGTGACCGCCGCCATGATGCCCTTCAGCTTTTCCATCACCGAAGGCATTGCGCTGGGATTCATCGCTTACTGCGTCATGAAGCTGGGTACTGGCCGCTGGCGTGAAATCAGCCCCTGCGTAGTGATTGTTGCTCTGCTGTTTGTGCTGAAGATTGTCTTTGTAGACGCGCACTAAGCGCATTCAGGGCCGCAACCTCCGGGTTGCGGCTTTTTACATTTCAGGATGCAGGCTGCGCTCGCTGGGCAGGCTGGTCAGCCGCAAAGCATGAGGCCCGATGTTGGGCTTACCCATCTCTATTTCGCGTAATGCGTGCCACTGAAAGGCGTTATCCATCTCCCACAGATGCAGACGCTGAGTCGCAGACGACAGCGCGCACGACCAGACCAGCATGGGCTCCGCATCGCACACCACCTGAATATCGGGATAGAGTGAAGATCGCAGCCGACCCGCACCGGGCAACAGGCGCAGCGAATCCAGTCCGCGATCGCCCTCTCCCGTCAGCTTGAGAATGCTCTGGCGTAATGTCCAGATCTGCGTCACCGCCTCCATGGCATCCTGCTGGGCATTGATCCAGGCGATCTCGCCCGAGGTTAATCCCTGAATCAGCTGCTCCTGAGTCTGACGGCTTCTGGCATGCACAATCTCCATATCCAGACCGGCACGTCCGCCCTCTTCGGCCAGCAGCACACCCACCGTATTGCCCGCATAGGCGATGCTGAAATCGGGCAGATCGCTGTCAGCAAAAACGGGGCGTCCGTTGCTCTGGATAAGCAGGCGCGGCAGCTCACCAATGCCATAAACCCGTAGCATCAGTTGTGCCAGCAGGGTACGGGCGGCAAGAAATCGCCCACGGCGTTTGTCAGCAAACTGCTGTGCCGTGTCGGTGATAGCCTGGGGAATGCGTAAATCATTAGCCGGGAAGCCGGGATCGCCCGTCCAGCGTACAAAATGACCAGCCATCTGTCGCTCCGTGAAAATGGTCAGATAATCATCAGAAGCATTGTAGGAATTTTCTTACCTTAATGCACCTGGCAACGCACAGATTGAGGTAAATTCGGATTAGGATGAGCAGAGTGAGCTGAGTTGCGGGGATCGACCAGAGATAAGCGTCGCGATTCGACTCGCGACGCGGGCAGCATCAGGCGAAACGGCTCGCCTGCTCAAAGCTCAGTCGCGGCAGGCGCGGATGCAGTTTTGATGCGTCACCATAGCCAAGGTTAATCAGCAGGTTAACCTGATACTGACCGTCGGGGAAAAAGGCGTCATTGATTTTGGCCGGATCAAACCCGGACATCGGACCGGCATCCAGACCCAGCGAACGCGCCGCCAGAATCAGGTAGCCCGCCTGCAGGCTGCTGTTACGGAAAGCGGTCTCTTTTGCCGCTTCCGGACTGCCGGTAAACCAGCTGCGCGCATCAGCATGCGGGAACAGGGCGGGCAGCTGCTCATAGAACTCGCGGTCCCAGGCCACAATCACCGTGACCGGCGCGCTCATGGTTTTTTCCAGATTGCCGGAAGAGAGTGCCGGTTTCAGCTTCTCTTTGCCTTCCGCCGAGGTCACGAAAACAAATCGCGCAGGCGAGCAGTTCGCCGAGGTTGGGCCCAGTGCCGTTAAAGCATAGAGCTGCTCCAGCAGGGCGTTATCGACGGGCTTAGCCTGCCAGTAACTGTGGGTGCGGGCGTCATTAAACAGCGTGTCCAGTGCGGCAGTGTCGAGCGGTGTACTCATGCAACTCTCCTGTTTCAGGCGAAAAAGTTCGCCCAACGGTGTTCACGTAGTGGGTTTGCGTCCGGTCCGGCGCGGCGGGATGAGGCGGGGATCACTCACCGCAATCCGTCGCCGCACGTCAGATCGGCGCTTCAACCGTTATACGGCAATGCCGTGCCGCCGCAAAATAACATATCAGCAAGAATCAACACAGAAGCGGGAATAACAGGGGAGCAGCGTGGCAGGAAATCTGGCCTGACAGCAGGACGCTATCAGGCCAGCACGGTTATTTACCGATACAGAAGCTGGAGAAGATGCGACCCAGCAGATCGTCAGAAGTGAACTCGCCGGTGATCTCGCTTAACGCCTGCTGGGCAAGACGCAACTCTTCCGCCAGTAACTCTCCGGCCCAGGCACCGAGCAGCTGCGCTTTACCCTGCTGTAAGCGCGTTGCCGCCAGCTCCAGCGCCTGCAGATGACGGCGACGCGCCAGGAAGCCGCCTTCCATATTGCCGGCGAAGCCCATGCTCTGCTTCAGGTGATCGCGCAGCTCGTCCACGCCCGCGCTGGTGCGTGCCGACAGGCGAATCAGTGAGTGACCATTTACTTCTGTCAGACCGAGAGACTCCCCGGTGACATCCGCCTTGTTGCGGACCACGGTAATCGGCAGTTCGGGCGGCAGACGAGAGACGAAATCGGGCCAGATAGCCGCCGCTTCGGTGGCATCGGTCGTCGTGCCGTCCACCATAAACAGCACGCGGTCAGCCTGTTCGATCTCCTGCCAGGCGCGCTCAATCCCGATGCGCTCCACTTCGTCGCTGGCTTCACGCAGACCAGCGGTGTCGATGATATGCAGCGGCATGCCATCAATATGAATATGCTCACGCAGTACGTCACGGGTGGTGCCTGCAATATCCGTGACGATGGCGGCGTCACGGCCCGCCAGCGCATTCAGCAGGCTCGATTTGCCCGCATTAGGCCGGCCCGCAATCACCACTTTCATCCCTTCACGCAGCAGGCTGCCCTGACGCGCTTCGGCACGGACGGCATCCAGATCGCCGATCACCGTATTCAGCTGCGCTTCGATTCTGCCGTCAGAGAGGAAATCGATCTCCTCATCCGGGAAGTCGATAGCGGCTTCGACATAGATCCGCAGGTGAGTGAGTGCTTCCACAAGATGATTGATACGGGTGGAGAAGACGCCCTGCAGGGAGTTCACGGCCGAACGCGCCGCCTGCTCAGAGCTGGCATCAATCAGGTCGGCAATCGCTTCGGCCTGCGCCAGATCGAGCTTGTCATTCAGAAACGCACGCTCTGAAAACTCACCCGGCTGAGCGATACGCACGCCAGGCAGCGCCACGATGCGCTTCAGCAGCAGGTCCAGGATCACCGGGCCGCCGTGGCCCTGCAGCTCCAGCACATCTTCACCAGTAAAGGAGTTAGGACCAGGAAACCACAGCGCAATGCCCTGATCCAGCACGCGGCCATCGCTATCGGTGAACGGCAGATAATCGGCGTAACGCGGCTTAGGCAGTTTGCCCAGCAGCTGGCGGGCGACCTCTGCCGCCTGCGCGCCAGAGACGCGCAGAATGCCTACGCCGCCGCGTCCGGGTGGCGTCGCCTGGGCAACAATGGTATCGCTGTGGCTCATAAATTTTCTCTCGCTACAAAAAACACAGGCGGTCGCTTTGACCGCCTGAGAATAGACTATTTTAGGGCGGGATTACTCCCGCTCTGGATCGCTTACGCTTTCTTCTTGTCGCGGCTATGCAGACCACGTTTTTCCAGGCCGCGATAAATCAGCTGCTGCTGGAGAATGGTGACCAGGTTGCTGACGATGTAGTACAGCACCAGACCTGACGGGAACCACAGGAAGAACACGGTGAAAATCACCGGCATATACGTCATGATCTTCTGCTGCATCGGATCGGTCACGGTGGTCGGTGACATCTTCTGAATGAAGAACATGGTGATGCCCATCAGAATCGGCAGGATGTAGTACGGGTCCTGCGCTGACAGGTCATGGATCCACAGAATAAATGGCGCATGACGCAGTTCAACCGAGCCTGACAGCATGTAGTAAAGCGCCAGGAAGATTGGCATCTGAATCACCAGCGGCAGACAGCCACCCAGCGGATTCACTTTCTCTGCTTTATACAGCGCCATCATTTCCTGGCTCTGCTTCTGCTTGTCATCCCCCAGACGCTCACGCATCGCCTGAATTTTCGGCTGCAGCATGCGCATCTTCGCCATCGAGGTGTACTGCGCTTTGGTCAGCGGGTACATGATGCCGCGCACGATGAAGGTGATCACGATAATGGAGAAGCCCCAGTTACCGATGAAGCTGTGAATAAATTTCAGCAGTTTGAACAGCGGCTGAGAGATAAACCACAACCAGCCGTAATCTACGGTCAGATCAAGGTGCGGCGCAATCGCTGCCATCTTGTCCTGAATTTCCGGGCCGACCCACAGCGTTGCACCCAGATTCTGCTGTGCGCCCGCGGCAATGGTGACCGGTGCAGATTTATAGCCAATCGCCGCCACGCCATTACCCAGGTTGCTGGTGTAAAGGGTGTTGGTGCCTTCGGTACGCGGAACCCATGCCGTTGCAAAGTACTGCTGCAGCATCGCAACCCAGCCATTGCTGGTGGTGGCGTTCAGGTTCTCGTTATCCGCGATGGTGTCGAATTTATACTTCTCATATTTCGACTCGCTGGTGGAGTAGGCCGCGCCACGGAAGGTGTGCAGAGCAAAGTTGTTGCTGCCGGTATCACGATGCTTAGGCAGATCGATGGTCTGCTTCAGCTGGCCAAACAGCGACACTTCCAGCGGCTGCTGGGTGGTGTTGTTGACATGATAATCGACATTAACGGCATATTCGCCACGCTTGAAGATGAAGGTTTTGGTGTAAACCACGCCATTTTCAGCGGTGTAGGTCATCGGCACACGCAGTTCGGACTGGCCATCAGCCATCTCGAAGTGATCCTGCGCAGCGTTGAACAGCGGACGCGCGCCGTTGTTCGGGTTATCCGGGCCATTACGACCGGTCAAACCACTCTGTGCCTGATAAAGGAACGCTGGCGTTGTTTCAAGCAGCTGGAACGGCTGGTTAGAACCCAGTTTGTCCGGGAAAGTCAGCAGCTGTGCTTGTTCAACATCACCGCCTCGGGTGTTGATATTCAATGACAGGACATCAGTCTTAACGGTGATCGTCTGGCCCTGACCGCTGGCCGGTACACCCTGACTGGCGGTATCACCCGCTACGCTGTTTGTGCCTTGTGTGGTCTGCGTCTGCTGTGGCTGCGGAGCGTGGTCCGTCTGCCAGGCTTGCCAGATCATAAAGGTCACGAACAGAAAAGCGATGAGAAAGAGATTGCGTTGCGAATCCATCGTTAATGTTCTCTGGTATCAAAGGTTTTTGGCGGCACAGGATCGTCACCACCCGGGTTCAAGGGGTGGCATTTTAATACGCGTTTTAATGTCAACCAACTGCCTTTTATCAGGCCGAACCTGCGTAATGCCTCAATTCCGTAATGAGAGCAGGTCGGGTGAAACCGACAGTGTGGTCCCAGTAATGGACTGATGCCGCGTTGATAGACGCGTATCAGGACGATCAGGAGCCGCGCGCCAGGCGACAGTGACGACGCCATAATTTCTCCAACGCTTCCGCCAGCATACGGTTATCCAGATCGGCAACCCCCTTCTTCGCGACCACCACGAAGTCCATCGACGGCAGTTCATGTTGACGCAGACGAAAGCTTTCGCGGGTCAATCGCTTGATCCGGTTGCGTTCATGAGCGCGTTTCACATGTTTTTTAGCGACGGTGAGACCGATGCGGGGATGCCCCAGCGCGTTAAGGCGGCCGAGAATAGTAATTTGCGGCGTGCCAGCCCGTTGTGGCTGCTGGAAGACGAAAGTGAAATGAGTGGGAGTTAACAAACGTAACTCCCTGGGAAATGCGAGCTTACCCATCAGGGCTTGCTTTATTACTTAGAAACGGTCAGACGAGAACGGCCTTTAGCACGACGACGTGCCAGAACCTGACGACCATTTTTTGTTGCCATACGAGCACGGAAACCGTGTGAACGGTTGCGCTTCAGTACGGACGGTTGAAAAGTGCGTTTCATGGCGGTTTCTACCTAAACTTGAAAATTTTCACTGGGTGACGCGTTTCGGGCCAGAAAATCGACCTACGCCTCAATGTGTCTTTAATAAAGAGGCGGGATTGTAATAATTGTACAGTCCCGAGTCAATTTACTTCGCGTGTCATAGTGCCTGAAAACCCGCATACAGCCCGCAGAGTCCCGACTTTGCGCCTGATGGCTCAATGTCGGGTGGAGAATTATACGGGCTCCGCACTAAAGCGCAAGGATCGCACGGGATCTTATTGCGATCGGCTTGCCGGATCCTGGGGATAAAATGAGATGTCGCCCGAAATTTTAATGGATTGCGCCAGATCCCTGCTGGTTTTTCCCGCAACTGGCGTAAACTTCTTTGCGCGCCTCTGGCCTGTGGATAAAAAGGATCAAAACTGTGTAGAAAGGGAAGATCTCTGCCTCGCTTTGCGCTATGATCCGCCCTTCCGCTGACGATCCTCCGGTGATTGCAGGACGGAAAACCGCTGATAGCGGTCGCAGGCGCTTTCTTAGCGTCTGTGTCAAAAATGAACGTTTCTTAGAGTAACGCCTACTATTCTTTTCGAATTTGTACGAGTGGAGTCCGCCGTGTCACTTACGCTTTGGCAACAGTGTCTTGCCCGTTTGCAGGATGAGCTTCCTGCCACCGAATTCAGCATGTGGATCCGTCCACTACAGGCTGAGTTAAACGACAATACGCTTGCCTTGTATGCTCCAAATCGCTTCGTACTCGACTGGGTTCGGGACAAATACCTTAATAGTATCAATGCACTGCTGAATGAATTCTGCGGTCCAAACGTGCCCGCCCTGCGTTTTGAAGTGGGAACGCGCCCGGTTCAGCAGCAGGCGGCAGCGGTCAGCCAGCCCGTAATGGCCAGCGTCAGCGCGCCCGTGATGCCCGTACAGAGCCATATTCGTCCGGCCCCGACGCAGATCATGCGTCCCAGCTGGGATAATGTCCCGGCTCCGGCCGACGTCACCTATCGCTCAAATGTTAACAACCGTCATAACTTCGATAACTTCGTCGAGGGTAAATCTAACCAGCTGGCGCGCGCGGCGGCACGTCAGGTGGCGGATAATCCAGGCGGCGCTTATAACCCGCTGTTTCTGTATGGCGGCACCGGTCTCGGTAAAACGCACCTGTTGCATGCGGTGGGCAACGGCATCATTGCCCGTAAACCCAATGCAAAAGTGGTTTATATGCACTCCGAGCGCTTCGTGCAGGACATGGTTAAAGCACTGCAGAACAATGCGATTGAAGAGTTCAAACGCTACTACCGTTCGGTAGATGCGCTGCTGATCGATGACATTCAGTTCTTTGCTAATAAAGAGCGATCGCAGGAAGAGTTCTTCCACACCTTTAATGCCTTATTAGAGGGCAACCAGCAGATCATCCTCACCTCGGATCGCTATCCAAAAGAGATCAACGGGGTGGAAGATCGTCTTAAATCACGTTTCGGCTGGGGTTTAACGGTGGCGATCGAGCCGCCTGAGCTGGAAACGCGTGTGGCGATCCTGATGAAAAAAGCGGATGAGAACGACATCCGTCTGCCTGGTGAAGTCGCCTTCTTTATTGCCAAGCGGTTACGCTCTAACGTGCGTGAGCTGGAAGGCGCGCTGAATCGCGTGATCGCCAATGCCAACTTTACTGGCCGGGCGATTACCATCGACTTCGTGCGCGAAGCGCTGCGCGATCTGCTGGCGCTGCAGGAAAAGCTGGTCACCATCGATAATATTCAGAAGACCGTGGCTGAGTACTACAAAATTAAGGTAGCGGATCTGCTTTCCAAGCGCCGTTCGCGCTCGGTGGCACGTCCGCGCCAGATGGCGATGGCGATGGCGAAAGAGTTAACCAACCATAGCTTGCCAGAAATTGGCGATGCTTTTGGGGGTCGCGACCATACAACGGTGCTTCATGCCTGCCGCAAGATTGAGCAGCTGCGTGAAGAGAGCCACGATATCAAAGAAGATTTCTCTAATCTCATCAGAACATTATCTTCCTGACGCTATGAAATTTATTGTTGAACGTGAGCAGCTGCTGAAGCCGCTGCAACAAGTAAGTGGTCCCCTGGGTGGTCGTCCGACGCTGCCGATCCTTGGAAACCTGCTGCTGCAGGTAACTGAAGGTTCGCTGTTGCTGACCGGTACCGATCTGGAAATGGAGATGGTCGCACGCGTGGCGCTGACTCAGGCACATGAGCCTGGATCCACCACCGTTCCGGCGCGTAAATTCCTCGATATCTGTCGCGGATTGCCGGATGGCGCAGAAATTACTCTGGCACTGGAAGGCGATCGCATGCTGGTGCGCTCTGGCCGCAGCCGTTTTTCGCTGTCGACCCTGCCCGCCAGTGACTTCCCGAATCTTGACGACTGGCAGAGTGAAGTTGAATTTACCCTGCCGCAGGCGACGCTGAAACGGCTGATTGAAGCGACCCAGTTTTCGATGGCGCATCAGGATGTGCGTTACTACCTCAACGGCATGATGTTCGAAACCGAAGGGGAAGAGCTGCGCACCGTGGCCACTGACGGTCACCGTCTGGCCGTCTGCTCCATGCCGATTGGTCAGGCGCTGCCGAGTCATTCGGTGATTGTGCCGCGTAAAGGCGTGATTGAACTGCTGCGTCTGCTGGATGGCGGCGATACCCCGCTGCAGGTTCAGATTGGCGGCAGCAATATCCGTGCGCATGTCGGCGACTACATCTTTACCTCTAAGCTGGTTGATGGCCGTTTCCCCGATTATCGTCGCGTATTGCCGAAGAATCCCGACAAAGCGCTGGAAGCGGGCTGCGATCTGCTCAAACAGGCCTTTGCCCGCGCCGCTATCCTCTCTAACGAGAAGTTCCGCGGTGTTCGCCTCTATATCACCGAAAATCAGCTGAAGATCACCGCCAATAACCCTGAACAGGAAGAAGCGGAAGAGATGCTGGATGTCAGCTACAACGGCACAGAACTGGAGATTGGCTTCAACGTCAGTTACGTGCTGGATGTGCTGAACGCGCTGAAGTGCGAAAACGTCCGTCTGCTGCTGACCGATTCGGTGTCGAGCGTGCAGATTGAGGATGTGGCGAGTCCGGCAGCGGCCTATGTCGTGATGCCCATGCGCTTGTAGAATATATCGGCCTGGCTTACTTGCCATTCTGATTCCGGGCGGTGCTCGCCCCTGGTCACATAATTCAGTATGCTCCCAGGGCCTGCGCGCTTCTTGTAGAATATATCGGCCTGGCTTACTTGCTACGTTGTGCCCCGGCAGTGCTCGCCATCCTCACGTACTTCAGTACGCTCCGGTGGCTGTGCGCTGGCGGGGCGCAACGTAGCTGCGACGCCGACGGCCTGGTGACTGAGGTATCGGGCAAACCTGCTTTGCCGTTGACGCCCTGGATCGCCAGGCCAAAAACTTTATTGCCCTTCACGCTGGACTGATTCATGGCTTTAACCCGCCTTCTTATCAAAGATTTTCGTAATATTGAGCAGGCTGACCTGCAGCTGGCACCCGGCTTTAATTTCCTGGTCGGCGCCAACGGCAGTGGTAAAACCAGCGTTTTAGAAGCGATTCATACTCTGGGGCATGGCCGTTCGTTTCGCAGCCTGCAGGCGGGACGCGTGATTCGTCACGACGAGGCGGCGTTTGTGCTGCATGGGCGTCTGGAAAACAAAGAGCGGGAAATTTCAGTCGGGCTGACCAAAAACCGCGCCGGTGACAGCAAAGTGCGCATTGATGGCAGCGATGGTCACAAGGTCGCGGAGCTGGCGCAGCTGTTGCCGATGCAGTTAATCACCCCTGAAGGCTTTAGTTTGCTGAATGGCGGCCCCAAATACCGCAGAGCCTATGTCGACTGGGGCTGCTTTCATAACACCCCCGGCTTTTTTAACGCCTGGAACAACATGCGCCGCCTGCTTAAACAGCGGAACGCGGCGCTGCGCCAGGTCTCACGTTACAGCCAGATTCGTCCCTGGGATCAGGAGCTGGTTCCGCTGGCTGAACAGATCAGCCAGTGGCGGGCGGAATACAGTGCGGCGATTTCAGCGGAGATCACCGCCACCTGTGGCCAGTTTCTGCCGGAATTTGAGCTGCGCTTCTCATTCCAGCGTGGCTGGGACAAAGAGAGCGACTACGCCGAACTGCTGGAACGTAACTTCGAGCGCGATCGCGCACTGACCTATACCGCCAGCGGCCCCCATAAAGCGGATTTTCGTATTCGGGCTGAAGGGACGCCGGTAGAAGATTTACTCTCACGCGGGCAGTTAAAACTGCTGATGTGTGCATTGCGTCTGGCACAGGGCGAGTTCCTGACAAGCCAGAGCGGACGCCGCTGTATTTACCTCATTGATGACTTTGCTTCTGAGCTGGATGAGAGCCGCCGACGCCTGTTGGCGGAACGGTTAAAAGCCACTCAGGCTCAGGTGTTTGTCAGCGCAATTTCTGCCGGACATGTAATCGACATGACCGACGAAAAGGGCAAGATGTTCCGCGTGGAACAGGGTAAAATAGCGGTTCAACCTGAAGATTAAAATGAGCGAGAAACGTTGATGTCGAATTCTTATGACTCCTCAAGTATTAAAGTCCTCAAAGGACTTGATGCGGTACGCAAACGCCCGGGCATGTATATCGGCGATACCGATGACGGTACCGGTCTGCATCACATGGTATTCGAGGTCGTGGATAACGCAATCGACGAAGCGCTCGCTGGTCACTGTAGTGACATTGTGGTCACCATCCATGCCGATAACTCCGTATCGGTGCAGGATGATGGACGCGGCATTCCTACCGGTATTCACGAAGAAGAGGGCATCTCTGCCGCTGAAGTGATCATGACCGTGCTGCATGCTGGCGGTAAGTTCGATGATAACTCCTATAAAGTCTCCGGCGGCCTGCACGGCGTGGGCGTCTCCGTGGTTAACGCCCTGTCGCAGAAGCTGGAGCTGACCATTCGTCGCGAAGGCAAAGTGCATCAGCAGATTTACGTCCATGGCGTACCACAGGCACCGCTGGCGGTGACGGGTGAGACCGACATTACCGGGACCCGTGTGCGTTTCTGGCCGAGCCACGAAACCTTTACCAACGTGCGCGATTTTGAGTATGACATCCTGGCGAAACGCCTGCGTGAACTCTCATTCCTGAACTCCGGCGTGTCGATTCGTCTGGATGATAAGCGTGATGGCAAAAGCGATCACTTCCACTATGAAGGCGGCATCCGGGCGTTTGTTGAGTACCTCAACAAAAACAAAACCCCGATTCACCCTACCGTGTTCTATTTCTCTACCGAGAAAGATGGCATTGGTGTGGAAGTGGCGCTGCAGTGGAACGACGGCTTCCAGGAAAATATCTACTGCTTTACCAACAACATCCCACAGCGCGACGGCGGTACACACCTCGCCGGTTTCCGTTCAGCGATGACCCGTACCCTGAATGCCTACATGGAAAAAGAGGGTTACAGCAAGAAGGCCAAAGTCAGCGCCACCGGTGATGATGCCCGTGAAGGTCTGATCGCTGTGGTTTCGGTGAAAGTGCCGGATCCTAAATTCTCCTCGCAGACCAAAGATAAACTGGTCTCCTCCGAGGTGAAAACAGCGGTTGAGCAGCAGATGAATGAACTGCTGGCTGAATACCTGCTGGAAAACCCATCAGACGCCAAAATTGTAGTCGGCAAAATCATCGACGCCGCCCGTGCCCGTGAAGCGGCACGCCGCGCCCGTGAAATGACCCGCCGTAAAGGCGCGCTGGACCTGGCGGGTCTGCCAGGCAAACTGGCGGATTGCCAGGAGCGCGACCCGGCGCTGTCTGAAATCTACCTGGTGGAGGGTGACTCCGCAGGCGGCTCAGCCAAACAGGGCCGTAACCGTAAAAACCAGGCGATTCTGCCGCTGAAAGGTAAGATTCTTAACGTTGAGAAAGCGCGTTTCGACAAGATGCTCGCCTCCCAGGAAGTGGCCACGCTGATCACCGCGCTGGGCTGCGGTATTGGTCGCGACGAGTACAACCCGGACAAGCTGCGCTATCACAGCATCATCATCATGACCGATGCCGACGTCGATGGTTCGCACATCCGTACCCTGCTGCTGACCTTCTTCTATCGTCAGATGCCTGAAATCATTGAGCGCGGCCACGTTTATATCGCCCAGCCGCCACTCTACAAAGTGAAGAAAGGCAAGCAGGAGCAGTACATCAAAGATGACGAGGCGATGGATCAATACCAGATCGCTATCGCGCTTGATGGCGCGACGCTGCACACCAATGCCAGCGCGCCGGCGCTGGGCGGTGAGCCGCTGGAGACGCTGGTCACTGACTTCAACAGCACCCAGAAGATGATCAAGCGTATGGAGCGCCGTTATCCGATGGCCATGCTGCGTGCGATGATTTATCACGACACGCTGAGCGACCTGACCAGCGAAGCAGAGGTTACAACCTGGCTGAATGGTCTGGTGAGCTATCTGACTGAACGCGAAGCGCATGGCAGCACCTATCTGGCACAGGTGCGTGAAAACCGCGAATCAAACCTGTTCGAGCCGGTACTGCGCGTCCGTACCCACGGTGTAGATACTGACTATCCGCTGGATGCTGATTTCATTCAGGGTCCTGAGTATCGCAAAATCTGCGCCCTGGGCAGCAAACTGCGTGGTCTGCTGGAAGAGGATGCTTACATCGAGCGTGGCGAGCGTCGTCAGCCAGTGGCAAGCTTCGAACAGGCGATTGAGTGGCTGATTAAAGAGTCGCGTCGCGGCCTCTCGGTCCAGCGCTACAAAGGTCTGGGCGAGATGAACCCGGAGCAGCTGTGGGAAACCACCATGGATCCAGACAGCCGTCGTATGCTGCGCGTTACCATTAAAGATGCGATTGGCGCTGATCAGCTGTTCACTACCCTGATGGGCGATGCGGTTGAACCGCGCCGCGCCTTCATTGAAGAAAATGCGCTGAAAGCCGCCAATATCGATATTTAACCGGCATCAGAGATGAAAGGCCATCACACAGGTGATGGCCTTTTTTTTGTGCCCTCCGGGCGGAAAACCCGCCAGGAGGTGCCTTCCTGCCTGCATGCTGCGATCCCGATCACGTTTTAACCCGGTCAGCTCCCTTACTCTTGCCCCTCTTTGCGCATTTACCGCGCACTATTCCACACAGGGAGTAACACCATGATTGTTTGCGATCGTCACGACTGGGACAGAGAACGTCACGCCTTTCATCCGGTAGTCGATCAGGCGATAAGCTGGATTGCCAGCACAGATTTCAGCCAGCTGGAAACCGGCAAATATGAGATCCTGCCCGACAACAAAATGTTCTGTCTGGTGCAGGAGATGATGACCGAACCGGCCAGCGCACGCAAAGCGGAGTCCCACTTCAACTACATCGATATTCAGTATCTGCTGGCAGGCACCGAAAATATTGGCGTGGCCCGCGCCCATCCCGACCAGCACATCACCGAAGATTTTGCCCAGCAGCGAGACGTCGTTTTTTATCAGAAGATATTGAATGAGTCTGTGATTACGCTGATGCCCGGCATGTTCGCGCTCTTTTTCCCGCACGATATCCATCGTCCCTGCTGCGCCCCTGGCGAACCCGCAACAATCCGAAAAGCCGTGATTAAAATCCACCGCGATCTCTTTACCGCCTGAACCTGGTGGTCAGCTGGCCGTTCTCGCCTGCCATGAAACTGGTCAATGTGCGCTGAATCGCGCTAGCATTGAACAAAACCCAGACGCTACGAGGACTCTATGGCTATTAAATTGATCGCTATCGACATGGATGGCACCCTGCTCAACCCGCAACATGAGATCACACCGGCGGTGAAATCCGCCCTGGATCGCGCCCGTCAGCAAGGGGTGTCGATTGTGCTGACCACCGGCCGGCCGTTTGTAGGTATCCAGCGCTATCTCATGGAACTGGATATGCAGACGCCCGGCCAGTACGCGATCAGCAACAACGGTGCGCTGGTTCATCAGGCCGAAGATGGTGAGTGCGTGGCGGAAGTGACGCTGACCTTTGACGACTACCTCTACATCGAGAACCTGGCACGTGAGCTTGGCGTACATTTCCAGGCATTCGACAAAACCCATCTCTATACCCCTAACAAAGACATCAGCGAATACACCATCCATGAAGCGAGCCTGACCGGCATTCCGGTGCGCTACCGCGCGGTGGAGGAGATGGATCGTGCCATGCGCTTCCCGAAACTGATGATGATCGACCGGCCCGCTCTGCTCGACGCGGCAATTGCCCGCCTGCCCGGGCATGCTCAGCAGACCTACACCATCCTGAAGAGCGCGCCTTATTACCTCGAAATCCTCGATCGTCGGGTGAATAAAGGCCAGGGCGTTAAAATGCTGGCTGAGAAGCTCGGCCTGAAGCAGGAAGAAGTGATGGCGATTGGCGATCAGGAGAATGACCTGGCGATGATTGAATACGCAGGAACGGGTGTCGCAATGGGGAATGCCATTGACTCTGTTAAGAAAATTGCTCAGTTCATCACCAAAACCAATATGGAAGATGGCGTCGCGCATGCCATCGAAGAGTTAGTGCTGTAACGGCCTGTTCTCTGCCGGGCCGCTTCGGCCCGGATCCCCTAACCCGGCAAAAATGCTGCACCGCAAAACAGAATCGCGTAATTTGTCGGGCAACTCTTTCTCCGTGGGTTTCATCATGTCAGAAAAACAGATCACCTTTGCTGCCCGTCAGCATCAGCTCACCAATATTAATGTCTGGACTGCCGACAGCCAGTGGCTGGCGTTTGACGTTCGTCCATCGGGCGGGTCGTTTACCAGTCAGACCATTGAGCGGGTCAATGTGATGACCGGTGAGGTGGAGGTGCTGTATCAGGCCCGGCATGGTGCTCACGTCGGCGTCGTCACGGTCAGTCCCGATCTGCCACCGCGCTACGTCTGCATTCATGGCCCGGAACATCCCGATGCCAGCTGGCAGTATGACTTCCACCACCGGCGCGGGGTGATCGTTCAGAACGGTGCAGCGGTGAATCTGGATGCCTGCGATATCACGCCGCCGTTTACCCCTGGCGCGCTGCGTGGCGGCTCGCATGTACATGTCTTCAGTCCCGATGGTTCTCGCCTGAGCTTTACCTACAATGACCACGTAATGCACGAACTGGATAGCCGGCTCGATCTGCGCAACGTCGGCATCGCGGTGCCCCTTTGCGCTGTAACGCCCGAAAAGCAGCATCCGCGCGAATATGACGGCACCTTTTTTTGCCTGCTGGTGAGCCAGACGCATGCGGAACCGCTGCCAGGCAGTGACCAGATTAATCGTGCCTGTGAGGAGTGCTGGGTCGGTGAGCGTGGCTACCAGAAGCCGGACGGCAGCTGGCAGCGCTGGGCGATCGCCTTTATTGGCGACACGCTGACGGCGCAGGGCGAAAAACGGCCTGAAGTTTTTATTGTTGATCTGCCTGATGCGCTGGAGGATTACGCCCGCGCCGGAGAGATGCCGCTGGAGGGCAGCAGCCAGCAGTTACCTGCGCCACCGGCTGGCGTGCAGCAGCGTCGCCTGACGCACAGCCGTGGTGTGGCTCTGCAACCTCGCCACTGGCTGCGCGCCGCACCGGATGGCAGCCAGATAGCGTTTCTGATGGCGGATGCCGCAGAGGTGATCCAGCTCTGGACGGTCTCCCCCAACGGCGGCGAACCGCGTCAGATCACCCGACTCAGCCACAGCATTCAGTCCGCCTTTAGCTGGCATCCTGACGGCCAGGCGATCGCTTTTGTCTGCGATAACAGCGTGATGCGATGTGACGTTGAGAGCGGCGCGTGTCAGCGTCTGACCCGCAGAACAGAAGAGGCGCCATCAGGTGACGCGGTGGTCTGGTCACCTGATGGTACACAGATTGCTTATATGCGTGAGGTGAATGGCTGGCGGCAACTCTTTACGGTTGCGGCAGTGACCGCATAGGAGGCATAGGCTGCGCCTGCGCCAGGCTTTCCTGCGTATGCGCCAGCCTTTCGCTCTGCAGGATGCGTTCACGTGGAGAGTCGAGAGATTTATCTTTGTCGCTGCGGTAGTAGTCCCACGGCAGCAGCAGCGTATCCAGCACGGCAGAGAAAGGAAGATCGATTAACGCCAGCGGCTTCAATGCCCAGCTGGTATCACCATCGGACAGCATATCAGCACTGGCACGGGTGCCTGGATAGTAGCCCTGACTCGCACCTGTGTGAGACATCACGCTGGAACAGCCGGTTGTTGCCATTGCGCAGCACACCACTCCAGCCAGAGGTAAGGTCTTCATCAATTTCATCATCATCATCCCTTCAGTCATGGCATAAGCCTGGCTGAGTTTGCTTGCCAGACAACGTCAACACTCTGGGGCGAAGTCCGTCTGGGTCTGGCAAAAGTAGTCCTGAGTGTATGTCATTTCCTCAAATTGGCGAAAAAAATTGCACTTCGCCCTCTTGAAAATGGTCTTGTGGCACCCATTTTTAGTTTACGGACGCACTCACCGTTGCCGCAAGGGACAGTGGGGTGCCGTATCCAGCCTGTCCAGTAGTGGAAGGTTGCCAAAACTTGCTGAAATTCAGGAGTCTTAATATGCGTAATTTTGATCTCACCCCACTTTATCGCTCTGCTATCGGTTTTGATCGCCTGTTTAACCTGCTCGAATCTAATCAGAATCAGAGCAATGGCGGCTATCCTCCCTATAACGTTGAACTGGTCGATGAAAATCACTATCGCATTACTATTGCGGTGGCCGGTTTTGCTCAGAGTGAACTGGATATCACGGCGCACGATAACGTGCTGATCGTGCGGGGTGCCCATCCTGAAGAGCAGACCGAGCGTAAATACCTGTATCAGGGTATCGCCGAGCGTAACTTCGAGCGTAAATTCCAGCTCGCCGACCACATTGTGGTGCGCGATGCCCGTCTCGAGAATGGTCTGCTGAGCATCGATCTTGAACGTCTGGTGCCGGAAGAGGCGAAACCACGCCGTATTGAGATTCTGAAGTAACCATGACAAACGCCGCGTTAGCGGCGTTTTTTTTGCCCTTATATCTGAAGGCGGACTTGTCCTTACGACTGCGTTCGCATCGCTAAACGCTGACCCAGCACGCCACCAAACACATTGACCAGTAACCCCAGAATAATCACCACCGCACCCAGCATCTGCTGCCCGGAGAGATGCTCATCCAGCACCAGCGCGGCGGTAATAATCCCCACCACCGGCACCAGCAGCGACAGCGGCGCGACGCGCCAGGTTTCGTAGCGACTCAGCAGATTCCCCCAGATGGCGTAACCCACAATGGTGGCGACAAATGCCAGATAGAACAGCGCCAGCACGGTCTGCAGGCCGATATGCAGCAGGCTGTTAACGATGGCGGCCTGACCATCAAACAGCAGCGAACAGGCAAAGAAAGGAACGATCGGCACCAGCGCACTCCAGACCACCAGTGACATGATCGGCACGCTGCGGTTCCGCATAATAATCTTATTGGTGATATTACCCAGTCCCCATGAGAGCGCCGCCGACAGCGTCAGCATCATGGTGGTCAGCGTGATACCGGCGCTGGTCTGCCCTTCCATGCCTGCCGTTGCCAGCAAAAATATCCCCAGCGTAGCGATGATAATCCCGACGATATGATTCCAGCGCAGCTTCTCCGCCAGCAACAACGCGCCCAGCAACAGGGTAAAGAATGCCTGCGCCTGCAGCACCAGCGAGGCCAGACCGGCAGGCATGCCGAGCTTGATCGCCAGGAACAGAAAGGCGAACTGACCAAAACTGATGGTCATGCCATACACCACCAGCCAGCGCAGCGGAATCGGCGGGCGACGCACAAAGAAAATGGCGGGAAAGGCGACCAGGGTAAAACGCAGCCCGGCGAGCAAAAAAGGCGGCATACCCTGCAGCCCCAGCTTGATCACCACAAAATTGACGCCCCACGCCACCACCACGCACAGCGCTAACAGCATATCTTTTACCGACATCAGAAACTCCTTGTCCTGCCGTCAGGCGGTGACCGCAATCGGGGTCGCGATATCGGCACAGCAGCCTTCACCCACGATGCGAAAATAATCATCTACAGCCAGCGCGATCGACTTATCCAGCTCGCCCGCGTTAAACCATAACGTTCCGACCTGTTGCAGCCGGGTATCCACCCGCAGCGCCAGCCGGTCATCAAAACTAAACGGCGGCACCGCGCCCATCACACAGCCCGTCAGCGCCTGCGCCAGCTCCGGAGCGGCGAAAGAGGATTTTTTGCCGCCGATGGCGCGCGCCGCACTTTTGAAATTGATCCGGCAGTCGCCCGGCACTATCGCCAGCAGCTGACGCGATGGCGCACCGTCCGGCATGCTGACCTCCAGCACCATCGCTTTGGCCGCCTGGCTCAGCAGGTTACCGCGTATCTGGCTGATCTGTTCGGTCTGCCCTATCGCCTCATGTTCCACCACGCGGTAGCTGGCCTGCTGCTGATCCAGCAGCGCAATAATTTTTTCAAACGTCGTCATTCCCTTCTCCTGTTCTGGCACAGCCCGGCTTAGCTCCAGGCGATAGCGTGTTTCATTTTTTTATCGGTCAGCCCGAAAAAGAAACCCATGGTGATACGGGTATCGCCTTCGACCCGATCAATCTCATGATAAAACGCAGGATTAAACAGATAGATATCGCCACTGCGTGGTGAAAATTCGCAGATCTCACTGTTTTCAATCACCCCACTGCGATAACCCAGCTCCCCGGCAGTTTTGAACTGCTCATCCTCTGGCGACCACTTTTTGTTGTAGATACGCAGTGCTCCGCCCGCGTTGCACTCCTGCAGGCAGACCACGCAGCTGAGCTGATGCAGGATTTGCGTCACCACCAGCGAGGTCTCTGCGGCGTCGCGCACGATATTGTCGTTATGCAGCGGGTTCGCGACGCCATTGGCATGAAAGCGCACGATAGAACCGGCATAGTCTCCACAACCCGGTTCGTGGGCGATGCGTAAACTTTCCAGCCGCAGCGCATGCTGAACCCAGCGGTAAATCTGTTCGCGCAGCGTATTCAGTGAGGGCGGCAACGCCGGCTGGATATCGCGCAGCTCAGTAAAGTAGTTATCGGGAGCCGCAGTATGACGCGCCAGATAGGGGCCGAGCGTGGTCAGCGCGCCATTGGGATAGTGGGAGACACGGATCTTTTCCCGGCAGCTCTGCAGGTCAGTCACCACCGCTTCCCGCACCTCTGGCGTCAGGAAATTACGCAGCACCAGCAGCGGCACCCGTGCGGTAACGATGTCATCCAGCCAGGTCGATTCCACAAACATGTTGGGATTAATCACGCGGAACTGATTGAAAATTGCCATGTTTATCACTCCCTAAACGGTATTTCATAGAGTTCATGATTGTTCATTCGCCGCCAGTTGCCAGCGCTGCCTGGTATTGCCACGGGTTCAGAGGCGATCAGCGTGCAACCATCCTGTTGCTGAAAATGCATCGTAAAATAGTCAGGCCAGGGCGTGTCGTGCGGATACCACTGCCACGCCCAGGCTTTGTCACGGGTGACGAAAATGGCATTCCCTGCGCTGCCGCCCGGCTCTACCTGCGCCATCTTTGCGCGCAGATAGTCGCGGGTGAAATCGGCAGGCGTGGTCTGATCCACCAGATAACGCAGATACTCTTCTGAATCGAAGCGCGATTCGGCCAGACCGAGCTGGCGGTAAATCGTCGGCAGAAAGCCGTTATGCATCATGTACCACTGATGTCCGGCGCTGTTGCGCCACAGCGGATGAGAAAACGCCAGTCCCTGATTTTTACTCAGCGTGGCGTGCCGCACATGCACCGCCAGAAACCGGCTGCGCAGGCGATCCACATCGATACCCGGCAGCGCTTCTGCGAACGCGCCGGTGCCGTGCAGGGTACGAATCTCACCCTCTTCGAGCCACAGACAGCCCCAGCCGTTAGGGTGTGATTTGATCGGGCCATCGTGTTCGGCGCTTTCACCGCAGCTCATGGCGCGCGCCGCCTCCAGAATTTCTGTGCTGTCGAACCGGCCATGCGCCAGAATCATCCTGCACATACTTTATCTCTCCCGGCCGCCACCGGCTGCGCGGCAATCACCTGCTGAAAAGTGGTCATAATCGGCTCACGCGCTGTGGCCGTCAGGCTGAAAGTGGCCAGAATGCCCGCGTGACGCGTCAGGTCGGCATAGAGCGATGAGCGTGACGAAACCTGTAACGCAGGCAATCTGAGTGGCGGTAACAGCGCGCCCTGCTGATGCTGATCGATCCAGCGTTCGGCAGCCTGCAGCTGCGCCGGTTGCCGCAACCGCAGTTGGCCGACCGCACCGGGTGTGGTGAAGGCAAAGACAGGTAACGCGCCGCCCGCTTCTAACCGGAAGGTGACTTCCGCCCAGTTGATGCCAGTCGCCTCCTGCACCAGCGTCGCCACACCCATGCCGGAGAGCCGGAACCCCATCTCCAGGAAATGTGGCACGCCGTTGACCACAATAAAATCGATATGAAATGCACCCTGACGGTAGCCAAAGGTTTCGCAACAGAATGTCATCAGGCTGCTGAATGAGGCTGGCAGGGCCGCTGCCGCCATCGCCACATGCCCCGACTCATAAAAGCTGACGCAGCCCTCAGCATCCCGGTGCTGCTCAATCACCTTCTGGCAGCAGGTCAGCGCCTGGGGATGTCCCTGATGCACCACGCCCTGTAATGAAAACTCATCGCCGATCAGCGCGCTTTCCACAATAAAGCCGCTGAAGCCGCGTCCGCCGTAATTCATGGTCTGCACCAGCTGTTTCACTACGCTATGCAGCTGATCGGCATGCTCAATCAGCCAGATGCCCAGGCCGCCGCCGCCATCCACCGGCTTCACGACGCAGGGATAGATCAGCGCCTGTCCGGCATCCAGAATGCTGAGCGGCGAGGCGAAAAAGCGGAACTCCGGCTGCGGGAAGCGCGGCCAGGCTTTTTTCAGCGCCATGCGCTGCGCATATTTATCCAGCGGAATAAAGGCGGCGGGCGCATCCGGCCCGGCCAGCATCTCGCGCAGTCGTCCGGCGCTGGCGTTGTAGGCTTCAAAGCCCGCCAGCACCACCAGCGGATGCGCCAGTAAACCGGCGTGCAGATAGGCCTGCATCACCTCCCAGGGATTCTCAGGGCGATCGAGGCGAATGATCAGATCAAACGGCAGAGCCAGGCTTAACGACTGGTAATCGACGAAATCACCCATTTCAGCCAGCACGGTAAAATAGCCGTCGCGCTTCGCCACCGCGCAGTAAGGATTTTGCCCGTCGCGGGTGGCGCCAATTTGCAGAAAAATCTTTTTCATCGCCTCGCCTTACCGGGTTATCGCCCGGAAATGATTTCTGTCACGATGTCATTGAGCACACCGTTATTGACCTGAATCACCGCTTTGTGGGGATCAAAACGCAGCACGCGCGACAGCGGATCGGCGCTTTTGCCCTCCAGCAGCGAACTGACCGGCTTGCTCTGCCAGCAGTGCCGCATCTGCGTCAGCGTCATGCCGGAGAGCCGGGTTAACTGCTGTGCCAGCGCGCGATCTTCACTGCGTTGCTCAAGCAGGTCGCGGATGGCCGCCTCATCCAGCGTAATCTGCTGCTGCATCAGCCAGTGTCCGAGCTGCTCTCCCTGCGCCAGGAACGGGGAGTAGATCATGCAGATCAGCTGATCTTCGCTGAGGTCAAACGCCTGTATGGCGAAGTCCGCCGCGCGCTGCCGCTGCCGCTGGATCGCGGCGTCATCCTGATAGCGCGCCGCCATCTCATCGATTAGCGCGGGCGGAAAATCTTTCTTCACCATCAGTCCCAGCGCAAAGCGCACATATTCGCGGATCCCTTCGGCATAGTGGCGCTGCAGCAGCGTTTCTGCCCGCAATCCGCGCAGGTGCGCCATCAGCGTCGGATTACCGCAGTCGGATTCGGAAAAACTGAACATCAGCGCATCAAAACGGAAGCGCATAAATTCGCTGAGCAGTGCCCAGTGCGCGCCCGCTTCATAGGCGGTGTCCTGATAGATGTTGAAGAACAGTGGATTGCGCGCCAGCTGGTGGGTGATGCGGTGCGCAGGCGTCAGCTGATCGGCGCCATAAACATCGCTGAAGTAGCGCTCTGCCACGCCATCCAGCGTCTGCAGAAACCCGCTGAAGCCCCGGGTTTTGTCCGCCACTGGCGCATCAAACAGCCGTGAGAGGTGCCGCGCCCAGGCGACATAGGCGGCCTGCTCCTGTGGCGAGTCGCCGGTAACAATCAGGTCCACGCCACCGTTATAGTCTGCCGCCAGGCCAAAGGAGTTCACCATGCTGAGATTACAGGCGTTGCAGAAGGTCGAGCGCGCGTCGGCGCGAAACCGGTGGCCATTCATCAGCACATCATTACGGTTCTGCTGCCGCACGCTCTCCGGCATCGGCAGGTCGCGGTCAAACGGCCGGATAAGCAGGCCATCCACCACCAGGCACTCCACCCGTTCATCGTCATGCATCGCCAGCGACTGATAAACGCGGTGGATATTCTCCATTACGCTCTGATTCATCGCCGCATGGCGATTGGTGCTGATCCGCAGATGAAAGGTGCTGCCCTGCTGCTGCCAGATCAGTCCCTGAATGTAACGCACGTAAGCCACCATGTAGCTGCTGTCTTTTCCCCCGCCATAGGCGAGCAGCACACGGTTATTCTCCAGCTGCTGCTGATCCGGCAACGCTGCCAGCAGGCGAAGAGAGCAGCGCTGAGCAGACTCAATGATGGCGGGTGACAGATACGCTTCCATCTCCTTCATCATGGCGGGCAGATTATTCATTTCTCACGTTTTCCTCAGGTGAACAGAATCACTTTATGGTCTGAAGCCCGGGGCTGACGGGGTCGCCGGGCCGTTTAGCGTTATGAATAATTAAGAGATGCAGCCTAAAGTACTTTGAATGTACTCTGTTGAATATGCACAGATCAGCGCGATATGGGGTGGAACAGATGGCCGATATTATCGGGGAACAGGAGAGTCAGAGCAGTCGTTACCGCCAGATCGCAGAACAGATCAAGCAGGCCATTCATGCCGGTTCGCTGGCACCTGACAGCCGTCTGCCGTCGGTGCGCACGCTGGCGACGCAGTACAATGTCAGCCTCACCACCGCCCTGAAGACACTGCGCACGCTGGAAGATGAGCGCTACGCCGTTGCCCGCCCCAAATCGGGCTTTTTTGTTGCTCCGCAGCGGCCCTCTTCCCGTCAGTTGCCCGCCGTCAGTGAACAGCCGCGCGCCATCGCGCCGCTTGATGAGCAGACAGAGCTCCATCTGGCGATGCTTGGCTCAGACTGCCGGGTGCGTCTCGATCTGGCCAACGGCGACAGTGCGCTCTATCCGGTCAAGCGCATCGGCCTGCTGATGCGTCAGATGGGCTACAGCAAACCGGCCCTGCTCGGGAATACGGTGAAGGGCACCGGCTATGCGCCGCTGAAAACAGAGATTGCCCGCCGGGCAGTGGGTTACGGCTGTAATATCAGCGCTGACGATATTCTGATCACCAACGGCTGCATTGAGGCGATCTCGCTGTCGCTGCGCGCCACGACCCAGCCGGGCGATGTGGTCGCCGTGGAATCACCCTGCTATTTCGTGCTGCTGCAGATGCTGCATAACCTCAATTTACGGGTGATTGAAGTGGAAGCCGGGCCGGAAGGGTATGTCGATGTCGCGAAGCTCACCGGGCTGTTTCAGCGCAAGGCGGTGCGGGTCTTTCTCACCCTGTGCAACGTCAACAATCCGCTGGGAAAAAGCATTCCCAACGAGCATAAGGCCTATATTGCGCGGCAGGCGGATGAAAACGATGTGGTGATTATTGAGGATGATATTTTTGGCGATACTGCCTTTGGTGAACGCCGCCCTTTCCCGATGCGCGCCTTCAGCCCCAACGCCATTCTCTGCAGCGGCTTCTCTAAAACCGTGGCGCCAGGCATTCGTATCGGCTGGGTTCACAGCGTCAACTACATGCGCAAAATCGCCTCACTGAAATATACCTCAACCATGGGCACCTCGGTGCTGTCGCAGGCGGCGGTGGCGGAGCTGCTGCGCAGCGGCGGCTATGATGCTCACCTGCGTAAGCTGCGGCGTGAGCTGGCACGACAAATCCGTGAAATGCGTCAGTCGGTGTTACGGGAATTTCCGGCGGGAACCCGGGTGTCCGATCCGGAAGGAGGCTATGTGCTGTGGGTTGAGATGCCCCGACAGGCGCTGAACGTGCGCGAGCTGTTTCTGAAAGCGCGCAACGCGGGCATCGGCATTGCGCCGGGCCACATTTTTGCCACCGACCAGCGCTACGATCACTGTTTCCGGCTGAATGCCGGTTTTGGCTGGAATGCGGAAGTGGAACAGGCAATTCAGCAGCTGGCACAGTGGTGCCAGCTGTCGTTAACCGATTCGCAGGATTAGCTGTCGCGCCAGGCGTTCTCAACCTCTTCCGCCAGAATCTGCACCGCCCGCTCAATGTTCTCTGCATCCGGCACGTAATTCATCCGCATACATTGATGGGTGTGCGGCCACGCCTGTTCCAGTCCCGGGAAGAAGAAGTGGCCCGGCACCATCAACACGCCGCGCGTTTTCAGCCGCTGATAAAGCAATTCGGTGGTGATCGGCAGATCGCGGAACCAGAGCCAGAGGAAAATCGCCCCTTCCGGCTTGTGGATCAGGCAGCGGTCTTCCGGCAGATAGCGCCGCAGGATCGCAATGGTCTGCTGCACCTTCTGCTGATAGAACGGCTTAATCACCTCTTCGGAGAGCCGTAACAGATCGCCGCGACGGATCATCTCATTGGCAATGGCCGGACCGATACTGCCGGGCGCCAGACTGATGATGCCGTTCATATTGCTCAGCGCGGTGATGGTCTTCTCGTCAGCGATAATGATGCCGCAACGCGCACCCGGCAGGCCGAGCTTCGACAGACTCATGCAGAGAATGATGTTGGGGTTCCACAGCGGGCGCACCTCGCTGAAAATGATGCCGGGGAACGGCACGCCATAGGCATTGTCGATCAGCAGCGGCACGTCATGCTGCTGTGCCAGCGCATCGAGCTGCATCAGTTCATCATCGGTGATCACGTTGCCGGTGGGGTTGGTCGGGCGCGATACGCAGATCAGCCCGACCTCTTCATTCATCGGCAGATGCTCAAAATCGACATGATATTTAAACTGGCCTTCCGGCAGCAGCTCAATGTTCGGCTTCGCCGACACAAACAGCCCCTCTTCCAGGCCGGCATCCGCATAGCCCAGATACTCAGGCGCCAGCGGGAACAGCACCCGCTTTTTGCTGCCATCGGCCCGACGACCGGCGAACAGATTGAACAGATAGAAGAAGGCGCTCTGGCTGCCGTTAGTCAGCGCAATGTTCTGTGCGGTGATGGGCCAGCCAAGCTGATCGCTCAGCAGTCCGGCCAGCGACGCCAGCAGCGTCGCTTTTCCGCGCGGGCCGTCGTAATTGCACAGCGCCTCGCTGAGTTTGCCTTCCTCATGCATCTGCTGCAGCAGTTGCTGAAAGTAGTCGTTCATGGCCGGGATCTGCGCCGGATTACCGCCGCCCAGCATGATGGTGCCGGGCGTTCGCAGGCCCGCGCCCATATCTTCCATCAGACGTGAGATGCCGGAATGTTGGGTAAATTTGTCGCCGAACTGAGAAAAAGACATAGCGGTTAAATATTTGTGATAGCGAATCGGGGGTCCACCATAACGCCCGCCATGGGCGGGCGCAATGGAAAGGCGAGGGGATTACTTCAGCGCCTGCGGGTTCACGCAGTTTTTCTCGACGCTTCCGCCGAGTGCAGCGAGGAGATTTTCTACCGCATCCTGCATCATGCCGTAGCGGGTTTCGTGGGTGGCAGAACCGATATGCGGCAGCGTCACCACATTGGGCAGCGACAGCAGCGGAGAGTCGGCAGAGACCGGCTCCTGCTCAAACACATCCAGCCCGGCGGCATGCAGTTTGCCCGCCTGCAACGCGGCGATCAGCGCATTTTCATCCACCACCGGCCCGCGACCGGCGTTGATCAGCACCGCATCCGGCTTCATCAGTTCAAGCTCGGCGGCACCGATCAGATGGTGCGTCTCTTCGGTCAGCGGCAAACTGATGCAGACGAAATCACTCTGCTTCAGCAGCGCCTCCCGTTCACAGCGCTGTGCGCCAAAGCGCGACTGCGCCTCTTCATGCTCGCGGCGGGCGTTGTAGAGGATTTTCATGCCGAAGCCAAAGTGGGCGCGCTGCGCCAGCGCCATCCCGATACGTCCCATGCCGAGAATACCCAGCGTTTTATGGTGCACGTCGATGCCGAACTGTGCCGGACCGATGCTCTTCTGCCAGTTGCCCGCTTTGACCCAGGCATCCAGTTCCGGCACCCGACGCGCGGTGCTCAGTACCAGCGCCATCATGGTGTCCGCCACGGTTTCGGTCAGCACGGTCGGCGTGTGCATCAGCACCACGTGACGCTGATTCAGCGCATCCACATCAAAATTGTCATAGCCTACAGAGACGCTGGAGCAGACGCGCAGATTGGGCATCTTCGCCAGCAGCTCACCATTCACTTTACCGCCCGATCCCAGCAGACCTTCTGCCTGTTGGAACGCCGCAGCATGTTCCTGCTGGCTTTCCGGCGAGAGATCGCTGATTTCCGTCACGTCACACTGTTCAGCCAGGCGAGCATAAAGATCGTCGGGCAGTTTTTTATAGAGAATTACAGCGGGTTTCATTCGGTGGCTCCCGGTCAATAAGTAGCGGGCGGCTTGCAGGCCGCCCGGAGAAATAGAGGCTAACGTTTACGCTTTCAGGCGGGTTTCGCACCCTGCAGCGGCGGCGCTTTGTTCTGCGCCGGTTTCACAATCAGCGTCAGCCACACCGAAACCAGCAGGGCCGATCCCATAAAGATGTAGGACGCGGACGGGCTGCCGGTGGCTCCATTAAGATAGCCGACAATCCATGAACCGATAAACGACCCCAGCGCACCCATACTGTTGATCAGCGCCATTGCGCCACCGGCGACATTGCGTGGCAGCATCTCAGGAATAATGGCGAAGAACGGTCCGTAAGGCGCATACATCGCGGCACCGGCAATCACTAACAGGGTGTAGGACATCCAGAAATTGTTCGATCCCACCAGATAAGAGCCGAGGAACGCCAGCGCGCCCACCAGCAGCAGCGGCCAGACGAACAGCTTACGGTTCTGGGTTTTATCCGACGCCCAGGAGACCACCACCATCGCAATGGTCGCCGCCAGATAAGGCACTGCGGAGAGCCAGCCCGCTTCTACCATGCCCATCTGCGTGCCATTACGCAGAATCGACGGCAGCCACAGCACAAAGCCATAGACGCCGATGCTCCAGGCAAAATATTGCAGGCAGAGAATGATCACGTTGCGGTTGCGGAACGCTTCGCTGTAGTTGCGCACCGCTTTAATATTTTCCTGCTCTTTCTGCAGTTCAGCCTGCAATGCCGCTTTCTCGGCATCGCTCATCCAGCGCGCCTGCGCCGGCTTATCCTGCACCAGGAACCACCAGGCGATCGCCCAGACCACCGCCGGAATCCCTTCGAAGATAAACATCTCACGCCAGCCAAACGATTCGATCAGATAGCCTGACACGACCGACATCCACAACACCGTGACCGGATTACCCAGGATCAGGAAGGTGTTGGCGCGTGAACGTTCCGACTTGGTAAACCAGTTGCTGATGTAGATCAGCATCGCGGGCATCACCGCGGCTTCCACCACGCCCAGAATAAACCGAATGGCCGCCAGCATCGGAATGTTGCTGACCACGCCGGTCAGTGAGGCACAGCCGCCCCACAGGATCAGGCACCAGAAGATCAGTTTCTTGACGCTGCGGCGTTCGGCGTAAATTGCACCCGGGATCTGGAAAAAGAAGTAACCCAGGAAGAACAGCGCACCCAGCAGCGAGGACATACCTTTGGTGATGCCGAGATCGTCATTAATCCCGGCAGCAGAAGCGAAGCTAAAATTTGCACGATCGAGATACGCCAGGCTGTAGGTGATAAACACGATGGGCATGATGAACCACCAGCGTTTTGGCGCGATTGTCTGCTTTTTCATCGGGAACTCCTGTGACTGTAGAGGGGCGCGAACTACACGTCGCCCAGTTGCTGACGCGTCGGCAGGCCTTCGCTGTCACCAATGACCTGAATCGCCATCGAACCAATTTTGTTGCCGCGACGAATCGCCTGCGGCAGCGACTGACCTTCCAGCAGGGCGCTGATGACGCCAACGGCAAAGCCGTCTCCGGCGCCTACGGTATCCACCACGTTGTCGACTTTTATCGCCTCAACCTGGCCCTGCTCGCCCTGCGCCGTTTTATACCAGGCACCGTCACAACCGGTTTTAATCACGACCGCTTTCACGCCCTTATCGAGATAGAAATCCGCGATCGCTTCTGGCTGACGATAGCCGGTCAGAATCAGCCCCTCTTTTTCGCCCGGCAGTACCCAGTCGGCATACTCCGCCAGCAGATTGAGCTGCTTACGCATCTCCTCTTCGCTGCGCCACAGTACCGGCCGCAGGTTAGGGTCAAACGAGATAGTTTTACCGCGCGCGCGCATCTCTTTGGCGGTGTGCTTCAGCAACTCCAGCGAACTCTCTGACAGCGCCGCCGCCACACCGCTCAGGTGCAGATGTCGCGCCGAACCAAAATAGTCCGCGTTAAAATCGTCGACCGACAGATGGCTGGCCGCCGAGCCTTTACGAAAATATTCCACCAGCGGATCAGAGCCGTCATCGACTTTGGACTTGAGCTGAAAACCGGTGGGATAGCGCTTATCGACCGTCACCCGGGCGTGGTCGATACCCTCTTTTTCCAGCTGCTGGCAGATAAACCGGCCAAAAGCGTCATCGCCAATACGACTGACCCAGCCCACTTTCAGGCCAAGACGAGCCAGGCCGGTCGCCACATTGAGTTCAGCGCCCGCCGCGCGTTTAACAAAGGTCTCTGCTGCGGCCAGGTCGCCGGTTTCACGGGCGATGAACATCGCCATCGCTTCACCGATAGTGACAACATCAAGCGGACCGTTGTGATGCATAGTGTGATGCGTGGTCATCTTCACTCCTTACACGTTACGCAGCAGCGACACGTAGTGGCGTGTCACCGCAGTCAGATCGTCGCCTTCCAGCGGAAATTCAATACCGCGCGGTGCCTGTGCGGGCAACTGTTGCAGCAGTGTGCGCCAGTGGTCATCAGCCTCATCCAGCGCAATCGCGCGGTAGCTATCCTGGTGCGCCACGGCGGCTTTGACATGCACATAGCCCACCTGCGCAGCCAGCTGCTGCGCCGCCTGATCGGCATCCTCACCGGTCCAGCACCAGTTACCCATATCAAAGGTCATGCTGATCGGCAGATCCGCTTCCCTGACCGCCGTGAAAAAGGCGACTGACGGAGCCAGTCGGCCATGCTTAGTCTGGTCATTTTCCACCGTCAGCTGAAACGGCAGATCTGCCAGCAGCGCCTGCAACGCTTCGCGAGGCAGCGCACCAGTGAACTCTCCCAGCGCCACTTTCAGCCGCTGAGCGTTTAACTGGCGTGCTTCTTCAACGTAGTGGGTTATACGGGGATTGATTTCGCCGCCGTCACAAAACAGCGTATCGGGCACCGAATAGCTGCTGTGCAGCTGATGCTGCGCCACCGCCCGGGCCAGTGCCGGCAGATCGGCCAGTGCCGCGTCATCAAGCAGTTCGCGGCGGATTTCGACCCCGTCTGCGCCCGCCTGCTGGATAATCGGCAGCAGCGCACGCTGACCGCCGAGAGCGGCGATCTGTGCGTGGCCATATGCGGCGGTCACCACGATGATGTCAGGTTTCATGTTCTACTCCATGGCAGGGTTCTGCCCATAACGAATACAAAAACCCTAAATGGAACCGGTTCCAAAGCAAAGCAGCAAACTGTGAAATTATGATCGTGCTCACGAAGCGAGCACGTAAACGGAAGGTTAAATCTGAAATTCAGTTAAGAGGCTGGCTGGAGCCGCGAACGATAAGTTCGCCAGAAAAGACCTGCTCGGCAACCGGCAATCCGCTGCCTTCGATGCGCGTAATCAGTCGTTCCAGCGCACTGTAGCCAATCTGCCAGGTGGGCTGTTTCAGCGTGGTGATACCGACACCGGCCAGCGCCGCCCACTCCAGTTCGTCAAAACCGAGCAGGCCGATATCGCGGCCCCAGTGCAGATTGAGTCGCTGTAGCGATCGCGCTACCTGCAGGGTCAGCGCCCCGTTGGCGACCATCACTGCGCAACGTTTGCCGGTGTGACGCTGATGAAAGGCCAGCAGCGCCTGATCCAGCGCGGCGGGCTGATGCAGCGCCACTTCCGTATTCTCATGCTCAACCTGCGGATGCTCTGCCAGTAGCTGGCGGAAGGCCTGCAGGCGCTCACGGCGCGTGTTGACGCTGCCCAGCGGCTCGCTAAGAAACAGCAGCGCATCATAGCCATTGTCGACCAGATGCCGCGTTGCCGTTTCAGCTGCCTCGGCGTTATTCAGGCCCACCACATCGCAGGGAAAATCGGGGATTTTACGGTCAATCAGCACCATCGGCAGCAGGGATTGTTGCAGATGGTTCAGCACCTCTTCGCGCATCCCGACGGCGTTTACCACAATGCCCTCAACCTGATAGCTGCTCAGCAATTGCAGATAGTGCTGCTCCAGATCCACTTCGTTATTGGTGTTACACATCAGCAGCGTGAAGCCCTGCTCGCGGCAGGCAGCTTCAATACCGCTCATGACATCAACAGAATAGGGATTGGTGATATCGGCGATAATCAGCCCGATCAGGCGGGTACGTCCGCGCTTCAGGCCGCGCGCCATCTGACTCGGGCGATAGCTGAGATCAGCAATAGCCTGTTCGATCCGCGCTTTCAGACCGGCAGAGAGCAGATGCAGTTCACCATTGAGATAGCGTGAAACGCTGGTTTTACCGGTTCGTGCCGCGTGAGCAACATCGCTGATGGTGGCGCGAGGCGGCCTGATTTTCATGAGATATCCTGCGTAATAAGAAACCCGGCAGAGACTAGCACAAGCAAAGCCCGGCGCAAAAAGCGCTACGCCGGTAATTGCAGCCAGGGTTGCCACAGGGTCTGTAACGTTTCCGGCGGTGCGCCATCAATCAGCCGGATGACCATTTCAGCCACCTGTTCACCGGCCTGATGCGGCGTCGCCTGGCGAATGGCGACAATGGGATGATCGAGAATCGCATCTCGCGGCAATCCTTCCCAGCCCGCCAGCAGAATGGCACCCTCGCCCGCTGCACGCCCCGCCAGTTGCAGCGCCAGAGCCGCGCCTTCAGCCAGCGCAGCGCAGTCGGTGATGATCACTTCCGGTACTGGCCCCTCTGCCAGCCACTCCCGGGTTTGCTGATAGCCGGCGCGACGCGACGGTGCCACCGCCGCCATCGCGTAAGGCGTAACTTCCCCCAGCGCCGTCAGATAACCCTGACGCCGGTCACGCACCCGCGTACTGTTTTCATTGCTGCCAAGCCAGGCTATCCGCTGCCGTCCCTGCGCCAGCGACCAGCCCACCGCCAGCTGTGAACCGGCAAGGTGATCAACATCAAACCACGCATAGGTCGATGGCAGATCGCTGCGGCCCAGCGCCAGAAAACGAAAATTGGTCTGGAGCAGAGCATGAAGCCGACTGTCTTCTGGCGTGGTGTGGCCGACGATCAGGGCATCAACGGCGCCACTGCGCAGCAGGCGTGTCAGCGTCGCCTGACTCTGCTGCTTATCCGCCAGCAACAGCAGGTTAATGTCATAACGGGCAAGGTGATGCTCCAGCGCCAGCAGCATGTCGCTGAAGTCGCTGCCATTCAGGGGAGAGGCGCCGATCGGGTAGACGAACCCCACCGCGTTAGCACGGCCGGTTTTCAGACGCCGGGCCGCCGCATTAGGCCGGTAGCCACGCCGCTGCGCTTCCTCTTCGATGCGTTTACGCGTCTCCGGAGCGACATCCTGATAACCATTGAGGGCGCGGCTGACGGTCGTTACGGAAAGACCTAAAACCGTAGCGATGGCTTTAAGAGACATGGGAAGGCGTCCATTGATCAATTTTTGATCAGACTACCATAAAGCCTCTGCTGGCTCTATTCGCAGAAACATTACTGATACTTTTAACGCGATGCTTTACAGAAAAAAGGCGCCCCCGGGCGGGGGCGACCGCGTTTATCCCAGCGGGCTGAGCGTGATCTCAACACGACGATTTTGCGCTTTGCCTGCTTCGGTGCTGTTGCTGGCAACCGGGTTATCCGGGCCTGCACCTTGGGTGCGCAGGCGATCGCTGGCAACACCCTGCACGATCAACGCGCTGGCGACGCTTTCAGCACGCTGCTGTGACAGACGCATGTTCAGCGCGCGGGTGCCGGTGCTGTCGGTATAACCCACTACGTTTACCGCAGTTTTCGGATACTCTTTCAGCACCATTGAAACACCTGTCAGGGTGTTCGCGCCGGCAGGTTTCAGATTGCTGCTGCTGGAGTCGAAGGTGACATTGTTTGGCATATTCAGGACGATGTTATCGCCATTACGGGTCACGCTGACGCCCGTTCCGCGCATCTTGTCGCGCAGTTTCGCTTCCTGCACATCCATGTAGTAGCCCACGCCACCGCCCAGTGCGGCTCCGCCAGCAGCACCAATCAGCGCACCTTTACGGCGATCTTTCTTCGACGAGGAGAGTACGCCGACACCGGCACCCACTAACGCACCCAGGCCTGCGCCCACACCTGACTTACCCGCCTGAGATTCGCCGGTGTAAGGATTGGTGGTACAACCTGGCAGGGCCAGACTGCCGCTTAATAACAAGGTGATGGCGATTAATTTCTTCTGCATTTTTGTTCCCTTACATTCGACACACAGGGGAAAACCTTTCCCATAAGTGGCACGATTATGCCGCCTGGTGGCCGGGAATGTAGTGAGGAAAAATCCTGATTTAGCGGGAATTACGCCTTTTGGTTGTCAGGATGGCAAAAACAGTTGCTCTGATGATCGTTTATCAGCCCGCAGGCCTGCATAAAGGAGTAGCAGATTGTGGGGCCGATGAATTTGAAACCACGCTGCTTTAGCGCCTTCGAGAGCGCAATGGCCTGCTCTGAGGTGGTGGGAGCCTGACTATAGTCAGGATAATGGTGGACGATTTGCGCGTTATCGACAAATTGCCAGACGAAGTGGCTGAAATCCTCGCCTTGCGCTTCCATCTGGAGATAAGCACGAGCGTTGGCGATAATCGCCGCGATTTTACCGGCGTGGCGGATAATGCCGCTGTTGAGCATCAGCGTGTCGATCTCTGCCGCATCCATCAACGCTATGGCCTGCGGATCAAACTGGTGAAACGCCGCCCGATAGTTTTCCCGCTTTTTCAGCACGGTTATCCAGGATAACCCCGCCTGCTGTCCTTCCAGACAGAGCATCTCAAACAGCGCACGCTTGTCTCTCTGTGCCACACCCCACTCCCTGTCGTGATAAGCCAGATAGAGGGGATCCTGCGTTACCCAACCACATCGTTGCATCGCTTTGTTCCTTTATAACAAGAATATTTTAGCGGTCCGCTTGATCTTAGAATTAATCGGTTGATAGTTAAACGATCACCGGTTAAATAACAGAGACGGGCCGAAATTTAATTTAAACGCCGGATAATAACTTCAGCCTTGCCTGGAGAAGCGATGTTGCCGAGAAGCGGTTGGAAAGGTCTGCGGATCTGCTGTGCTGTATGGCTGTTAATCTTAACGCAACCGACTTTTGCGCGCGGCGGCATCTCTGCGCCTCAACATCCCGACTTTCTGCCCGACTACGATACGATTCTGGCGGAGAAGATCGCCCTGACGCCACTCGCCTTCAGCGATGAGAGCCGCGCCCTGTTTGAAGCCGCCATCAACTCTCCCACTGCGTCACCCATCGCCGTCCACAGTGAAACCGGCAGCGTAGGCACCACCCCGCTGGGAAAACGCTATCGGGCTGGGGTTGACCTGCCCATTGCCCCGTCATTTACCACCGGGCCGGTGGCGCAGTATGCCGTTGATCCGCAGCAGATGAACTGTCTGCAATGTGACTACAGCGATCAGCAGAGTCGTGAGCAGAGCGCCAGCGTCGGCTGGCGCATCGATTCGCAGCAGGGATGGATATCGCCCTGGGCGCAGCTGAGTTATCACTATCTGCTGGCAGACACGCCGCAGAATTCCCGGCGTGAGGCGACGAACGGCACCGATCAGTCCGAAGGCATTGATCTGAGCATCGGTGCACAAGTGCCTCTGAACGATAATCTGGCGGCTTTCGCCGCGTTTTCACAAAGCGAAGCGCTGAATAACCAGGAGCAGCAACTTTATACCTTTGGCTTCAGCGCCAGCTTCTGACCGGGGCATGAAAAGAGAAAGGGAATCGGGCGTTTAAAATATAATGAGTCCGCTAATCATTATACTGGTAACACTATGCGCAACGATTTGACAATTATTGGCCGTGAAATGACGGTCTTCATACTGGCAGCACTCTTTCTCGCTCTGATGATATTGCCCATCTATATTGATGTGGCCTGGATGAATGATGCGCTGCACGAAACTTCTTTTACTGAAACCACCCAGGAAATCATGCTGGCGGTGATTGCCGCCCTGTTCTTTATTGCGGCCCAGCGCCGTCCGGCTCAGCGCGGCGCGCTGACCTTAGTGGCGGGCTTCTATAGCTGTATGCTGATCCGTGAGCTCGACTTTGTGTTTGATGCCATCCAGCATGGCAGCTGGATCTGGTTCGCCCTGGCGGTGACGGCCGGTTGTCTGGCCGTCGCGCTGCGGACGCCGAAAAAAACCCTGCATGCGCTGGCCAGGCTGCTGCAGCACCGCAGCTGGCCGGTGATGGCCTCCGGCTTTTTAGTGGTGCTGGTCTTTTCACGACTGTTTGGTATTCATGCGTTGTGGCAGCACCTGATGCTGGGGGATTACAACCGCGTGGTGAAAAACATGGCCGAAGAGGGCACCGAACTGCTGGGTTACGGCCTGTGCTGGCTGGCCTCGGTTCGCTATCTATGGCAGACCCGTCCGGCCGCCGCGGCTGTCAGCGTGCACGCCACCGAATCTGCACCGGCCCGTCACGCCACTTCTCCGGTCACCTCGCACTGATCCGCACTCTTGCTTTTTAAGCGATCCGCATCATTAAAAAAGGTACAATAAACACTTCTGCGTCGGCGACGGGTTCCCGGCGCAAGGTGTTCGTTAACCTCAGGTCTTTTCATGTCAGCTAAAATCTTAACTTCAACGCTCATTGGCCTGGATGCCTTCCGACAGGATCCGCTGACTGCCCTGCAGCAGGCGGAAAAGGGCACGCTGGCGGTGTTAGATAATTATGCGCCGGTGATGTACGCCATCACACCTAAGCGTCTGGCTGAGCTGCTGGCGCTGGAAGCCGCCGCCCGGCAGCCGAATGATGTGGCGCTGGATGACAGCCTGTATGACGATTCTCCCGCCGCGATCCATACGCCGGCTGGTAAGTTCGCCATGTATCAGGGCTGGCAGCCGGATGCCGACTTTACGCGCCAGGCCGCGATCTGGGGTGTGTCGCTGGGCGAACCAGTGACCCCCAGCGAGCTGGCAGCCTTTGTGGCTTACTGGCAGGCGGAAGGCCGGATGTTCCATCATGTACAGTGGCAACAGAAACTGGCACGCAGCATTCAGATGAACCGTGCCGCAAACGGCGGGCAACCGAAGCGTGATATCACGCAGTTGCCCGATCCTGACCGTACCATTCCCGATGGTTTCCGAGGTGAATGATGAAAACGCCAAACGATCTCTTTAACCGTCTGAAAAAAATGATGCCCGCAGGCACCCGTCCTAAATTTGCTAATGGCGAAGAGCTACTGGCGTGGAATCAGGAGCAGGGTCGCCTGCGATCAGAGGCGATTGTGCGTGAGAATCGCGCAATGAAAATGCAGCGCGTAATGGGCCGTTCCGGCATTCGCGAGCTGCATATGAACTGCTCATTTGATAATTACCGGGTAGAGAATGAGGGACAGCGCAAGGCGCTGGAACTGGCGCGTCAGTATGCCGCTGAATTTGATGGCAGCATCGCCAGTTTTGTCTTTTCAGGCCGTCCCGGCACCGGTAAAAACCATCTGGCCGCCGCGATTGGCAACGACCTGATCCTGCGCGGTAAAAGCGTGCTGATCGTGACGGTTGCTGATTTGATGTCGAGCATGAAGGGCACCTTCAGCGGCAGCAGCGGCATTACCGAAGAGCGGCTGATTCAGGATCTCAGCAGTGTTGATTTGCTGGTGATTGATGAGATCGGTATGCAGAGCGAATCGCGCTACGAAAAAGTGATTATTAACCAGATTGTCGATCGCCGATCCTCCTCGAAACGCCCGACCGGCATGTTATCCAACCTCGACCATGCGGGCATGAATACGCTGCTGGGCGAACGTGTCATGGACCGTATGCGCCTCGGCAACAGCCTGTGGGTGCGCTTCGACTGGGAAAGCTATCGCAGTCGGGTACGCGGCGACGAATATTAAACAGTGACCCGGCAGCGCTGAGTCAGGATCATTCCGACGTTCGGCCGTTGGTGCAGCAGAAAAACCCGGCGTTAATCCCACGATCTGATCGCGGTCACGATCTTAGCCACAGGCGATCGGGTTGTGTGAAACCGCCCGCAAAAGTGTGGGATGTGGAATACGTATGGGCTGATACACTCAATTCTTACTCCTCTGTTGAGTGAACCCGTAATGAAAACGAACGGCAAAGGCCCTGCACTACTGCGACTGAATAACCAGAAACGGGTGATGACTCAGCTGCGTAAGCTGCGCGTGACGTCGCGTCAGGATCTGGCGGAGGCGCTGACACTCAGCAAAAACACCGTCTCCTTAATCATTGATGACCTGCTGGAGCAGGGCCTGATAGAGGAGCTGGGGCCGGTCAGCGTCGCTTCCGCCGGACGGCCTAAAATCGGGATTACCCTGCGACCGGAAAAGCTCAAGAGCGCAGGCATCATGGTGGAACGCAACGTTATCCACTGGCGGGTCTGCGACTATTTTTCACAGGTGCTGGCTGAAAAGACGCTGCGCACCGATACCAGTAACCCGACCCGACTGCTGGCTGAGCTGGCGATGCTGTGCCGGGAACTGATGAAAAGCTATCCTGATTTGCTCGGCATTGGCCTGGGTTTTCCCGGTATCGTCGATCCCCGGCGCGGCTGGATGCATATTTCATTGCCCCTCGAATGGCAGGATGTTGACCTGCTGGGCGCGCTGAGTAAGCACGTCAGTCTCCCCATCCGCATTATGAATAATGTCAAAGCCGCTGCGCTGCTGGCGGTACAGCTACGTGGATTATCTGTGGAGAGCGGTCACTTTTATCTGCGTATTTCCGAGGGAATTGGCGGCGCACTGGTACAGCATGGCGAAGTATTTACCGGGCACAGCTGGACGGCGGGCGAGGCGGGACATCTGGTTGTCCAGCCCGACGGCCCGCGTTGCAGCTGTGGCCGCCGCGGTTGCCTGGAAGCGCTGGTCAGCCAGCCTGCGGTTAAACAGCAGCTGGCGCAGCGTCAGCCTGGCCTGAGCTGGCAGAACCGCGACAGCGCGCCACGGGTGGTGGATGAGGTGATGGCGCAGGCGGGTGGCTATCTGGGTGCGGCGCTGAGTCAGATTATGCTGCTGCTCAATCCCGCCACCATCATCATTGATTGTCCGTGGAACGCCAGTGAAGTCTTCTGCAAGGCGGTGCGCACTACCGCACACGGCAACGCGCTGGCCTTTACCGCCGCACATACCCTGCTGCACTTTCCTGAGCAGCGGATCGATCCGGCCAACGGGCTGGCGCTGGCGGTGCTGGAGCAGAGTGAGCAGCGGATGATCTAGTGGCTCAAGCCGCCCTCATTCATCCGGTATCCATCCACCTCAGACTGAACGCTTCCTGCTACAACACATTCTCCCCAAAATGCTGGCGATACTCTTTTGGCGTGGTGTCGTAGCTTTTGCGGAAGACCGAATAGAAGTATTGCAGCGAAGGATAGCCGCACATCTGCGAGATCTCGTTGATGTTGAGCGATGAAGAGGCCAGCAGTTCGCGCGCTTTTTCCAGTTTTTCACGGTGGATCATCGCATGGAGGGTGTCGCCGGTCTCATCCCGAAAGCGTTTTTCCAGATTAGAGCGCGACAGCCCGACTGCATCCAGCACCTGCTCCACTTTGATCCCCTTACAGGCGTTGAAGCGGATGTAGTGCATCGCCTGAATCACCGCCGGATCGCGCAGCGAGCGGAAGTCGGTAGAGCGCCGGGCGATGACTTTCACCGGCGGAACCAGGATGCGCTGAAGCGGTAAGGGTTGCTTATCCAGCAGCCGATGCAGCAGTTTGGCCGCCTGATAGCCCATCTGCCGTGAGCCCTGCGCCACGGACGAGAGCGCCACGCGTGACAGATAGCGGGTCAGCTCCTCATTATCAATCCCGATCACCGTAAGCTTCTCCGGCACCGGTATTTTCAGATGCTCGCACGCCTGCAGCAGGTGTCGCGCCCGTGAATCCGTGACGGCGATAATGCCGGTTTGCGGCGGCAGCGTCTGCAGCCAGTCGGCGAGACGGTTCTGGGCGTGCTGCCAGTTTTCCGGCGCGGTTTCCATGCCCTGATAGACCACGCCCTGATAGCGCTCACGTCCCACCAGCTGGCGAAACGCCTGTTCACGCTCCTGTGCCCAGCGCTTGCCGCTGGAGGCCGGTAAACCATAAAAGGCAAAGCGATTAATGCCCTTCTCTTTCAGATGCAGAAAGGCTTTCTCCACCAGCGCGGCGTTGTCAGTCGCGATGTAGTGCACCGGCGGATAATCCTCCTGCCGATGATAAGAGCCGCCAACGCCGACAATCGGCACGGAAACATTCGACAGCAGGGTTTCGATAGAGCGATCGTCGTAATCGGCGATCACCCCATCGCCCAGCCACTCCCGGATGTTGTCGATGCGGCAGCGGAAATCTTCTTCGATGAAGATATCCCAGTCAGTCTGCGACGCCTGCAGATACTCACCGACGCCCTCCACAACCTGACGGTCATACACTTTGTTGGCGTTAAACAGCAGGGTAATGCGATAGCGTTTCTCATGCATGATGGCGCGTTCCCTTAAATCCTCAGCGCATTGCATAACACGGCTGAAAGGGGCAAAAAAATTGTTTGCGCCACAATGTGATCGCCCGCGCGATTACACCCGACGCCGCGTTGCCGTATCCATCCACACCGCCAGCAGCAGAATCGCGCCTTTGACGATGTACTGCCAGAAAGTCGGCACATCCATCATGCTCATGCCGTTATCCAGCGAGGCCATAATAAAGGCTCCCATTACCGCGCCCGCAACCGAACCCACACCACCCGCCAGGCTGGTGCCGCCGATGACACAGGCGGCGATAGCGTCGAGTTCCGCAATATTACCCGCCGACGGCGAACCTGCGCCCAGTCGTGAACTGAGGATCAGCCCGGCAATCGCCACCATCACACCGTTGATGGCAAACACCGCCAGCTTGGTGCGCGCCACGTTAATGCCAGACAGGCGCGCAGCATCAATGTTGCCGCCGATGGCGTAGATACGACGGCCAAACGCGGTGCGAGTTGCCATAAACATGCCCGCCAGCAACAGCACGGCCAGCAGTAACACCGGGGTCGGCACGCCGCGATAGTCGTTGAGCAACCAGATGGCACCCAGCACTAAGATGGCGGTGATCGCCTGACGTCCGACGGTGCCGCTGGCTGCGCCCTGCGCCAGTCCGAGCTGCTGACGACGCAGCCGCAGCCGCCACTGCCACAACATAAACAACGCCAGACCGGCAAAGCCAAAGCCGAAACCGACGCCGCCCGGCAGATAACTCTGACCAATCTGCGACATGCCCGGCGTGATCGGCGCAACCGTAGTGCCATCGGTAATACCGACCAGAACACCGCGGAAAGCCAGCATTCCCGCCAGCGTCACGATAAACGAAGGCACTTTACGGTAGGCCACCCACCAGCCATTCCACGTGCCAAGCAGTAATCCCATCACCAGCGTCACCACAATGGTCAGCGGCAGCGGCCAGCCGAGCCAGACGTCGAATATCGCCGCCGCGCCACCCAGCAGGCCCATCATGGAACCGACTGACAGGTCGATCTCCGCCGAGATAATCACGAACACCATACCCACGGCCAGAATGCCGGTGATGGCGGTCTGACGCAGCAGGTTGGAGACGTTACGCGCACTGAGCCACGCGCCGTCTGTGGTCCAGGTAAAGAACAATGCAATCAACACAATTGCGCCCAGCATCACCAGAACCTGCAGATTAGGCAGTGTGAACCTGCCCGGTGACGGTTTGCCCGGCGTGCCGGAGAGGCGGCTTTGGGTACTTTCACTTTTAAGCATAATGTTCACTCCGCAGGGCAGCTTCCATCACCTGCTCCTGAGTCAGGTTATCGTTAATCAAATCGGCTTTGATCTGCCCTTCATGCATCACCAGCACCCGATCGCTCAGGCCCAGCACTTCCGGAAGCTCAGAGGAAATCACAATCACCGCGATACCCTGCTGAACCAGCGCATTGATCAGCAGGTAGATCTCCTGACGTGCGCCCACATCAATGCCGCGCGTCGGTTCATCGAGGATCAGGATTTTTGGATTGAGCAGCAGACATTTCGCCAGAATTGCTTTCTGCTGGTTGCCGCCGCTTAAACGGCCAATCGGCAGTTCTGATGAGGAGGTTTTCACCCGCAGCCGACCGATCGCGTCGTTGATCGCCTGCTGCTCCTGTGCTTCATCCAGCGTTGAGAGCCGGTGGCTGAACTGGTCCAGCGCCGCCAGGGTAATATTTTTGCCCACCGCCATCAGCGGCACGATGCCATCTTTTTTACGATCTTCCGGCACCATAGCGATGCCGTGCGCAATGGCGGCGCGGCAATCGGTGATGTTGACCTGTTTGCCATTAATCCAGATATCGCCCTGCCAGCGTCCTGGCCAGACGCCAAACAGACACTGCACCGTTTCCGTCCTGCCTGCGCCTACCAGCCCGGCAATGCCGAGGATTTCACCGCGTCTGAGCGTAAATGAGACATTGTTAACGCGGCGGATGTGGCGGTTAACCGGATGCCAGGCGGTGAGGTTTTCAACTTTCAGTATCACGTCGCCAATCTGATGCGGCGCGTGGGGATAGAGCGCGGTCAGCTCGCGTCCTACCATCATGGTGATGATGTCATCTTCGCTCAGGCCCGCTGCCGGACGGGTAGCAATATGCTGGCCGTCACGAATCACGCAGATGGTATCGGAGATCGCCTTAACCTCATTCAGCTTGTGCGAGATGTAGATGCAGGCAATGCCGTGTTCACGCAGATTGCGGATGATGCCGAGCAGCACGTCCGTTTCCTGCTCCGTCAGGGAAGAGGTCGGCTCATCCAGAATCAGCAGCCTGACCTGTTTGTTAAGGGCGCGGGCAATCTCCACCAGTTGCTGCTGCCCAAGGCCTAACTCACCGACCCGGGTGGCGGGAGAAACGTTCAGCCCGACCCGCGCCAGCAGTTGCTGGCAGCGCAGGGTCATGGTTTCATCATCCACCATGCCGAAACGGCTCAGTTCGGCACCGAGGAAAATGTTCTCCATCACCGTCAGTTGCCGCACCAGCGCCAGCTCCTGATGAATAATCACAATGCCTTTACGCTCGGTATCGCGAATGGTCTGCGCCTGAATGTCGTCGCCAGAGAAGTGAATCTGCCCTTCAAAATCACCGTGCGGATAGAGTCCGCACAGGATTTTCATCAGCGTCGATTTGCCTGATCCATTCTCACCACACAGCGACATCACTTCGCCCGCCTCAAGTTGCAGGCTGACATCATTCAGCGCCTTCACGGCACCGAAACGTTTGGTGATATTTTTCATTTCCAGCAGCATCGACTGTTCTCCCTCACGCTATGCGCAGTCAGAGTTCGCTCTGTTTGTGGAAACCGTCTTTCACCACGGTGCTTTCAATATTGTCTTTGTTGACCGGAATCGGCTTCAGCAGCCGTGACGGAACCTCTTTCAGACCATTGTTCAGCGTGCTGTTGCTGGCGGGTGTTTTGCCCTCGCCCAGCTCGACGGCAATTTTCGCCGCTTCGGTGGCGAGCTCAGTGATCGGTTTGTAAACCGTCATGGTCTGGGTGCCCGCTTTGATACGCTTAATGGCTGCCAGATCGGCATCCTGACCGGAGATCGCCACTTTTCCTGCCAGCCCCTGCGCGCTCAGCGCCTGAATCGCGCCGCCTGCGGTGGCATCGTTAGAGGCCACCACCGCATCGATATGGTTGCCGTTGGCGGTCAGGGCATTTTCCATAATTTTCAGGGCATTTTCCGGCAGCCAGGCATCGACCCACTGGTCGCCAACAATTTTAATGCTGCCGTTATCGATATAGGGTTTTAACACTTTCATCTGTCCGGCACGGAACAGGCGTGCGTTATTATCCACAGGCGATCCGCCCATTAAAAAATAGTTGCCCTTAGGCACCTGTTTCACAATGCTTTCGGCCTGCAGCTCGCCCACTTTTTCATTATCGAAAGAGATATAAAAGTCGATATCGGCATTATTTATCATTCGGTCATACGCCAGCACTTTAATGCCTTCCTGTTTCGCTTCAGCGACAACATTACTCAATACCTGACCGTTGTAAGGAATAATCACCAGCACATCGACACCGCGATTGATCATATTTTCAATCTGCGACATCTGTGTCTCTTCGTTGCCGTTGGCTGACTGAACAAACACCTTCGCACCCAGCGTCTCAGCCTGTTTTACGAAAATATCGCGGTCTTTCTGCCAGCGTTCGAGTCGCAAATCGTCAATCGCCATGCCGATCTTCACTTCTTTTGCCACGCTGGTCTGGCTGAACAGCGCCAGCGCCGCACAGGCGGCGAGCAGTGCATGTTTCATCTTCATTGTGATCATCCTGTAGGTTGAGGCTATTGTCGTTTCAGGCCTATAAACCAGGCGGATGAATTGTTGCCCTTATTTTCCTGTTACAGCAATTACTGATTTTTATCCGGCTATTACGTTTTTTGGTTTATTTCATTTTTTATGAGCGCGATCGAGGTTTCATCTTTTTCGGACAAGAGAGCGATAATGATAAACCACCCCGTAAATAACATTATTTTGCGAGCCAGCGCACAAATAATAATTATCTGACACCCGTAGTGAAATATCGTAATTGAGCTGAGACAGCAGCCAATATCAAATATTGCTTCAACGCAGGCCATTCGGGTACTGATGCTAAGGAGCAAACCATGCACGCTTATTTCGATCAGATCGATCGGGTTCGTTATGAAGGCACCCAGTCGACTCATCCTCTCGCTTTCCGCCACTACAATCCCGATGAGGTGATCCTCGGCAAGACCATGGCGGAGCATCTGCGCTTTGCCGCCTGTTACTGGCACACCTTCTGCTGGAATGGCGCGGATATGTTTGGTGTCGGCGCTTTTGATCGTCCGTGGCAGAAAAGCGGAGATGCACTGCAGCAGGCAAAACTGAAAGCGGATGTGGCCTTTGAATTTTTCCACAAGCTGAATGTGCCGTGGTACTGCTTCCATGATGTTGATGTCTCTCCAGAAGGCGATTCGCTGCACAGCTACAAAGAGAATTTTGCCGCCATGACCGATAAACTGCTGGAGAAACAGCAGGAGACCGGCGTGAAACTGCTGTGGGGCACGGCCAACTGCTTTACCCATCCGCGCTACGGAGCCGGGGCTGCCACCAATCCCGATCCTGAAGTCTTTGCCTGGGCAGCGACGCAGGTCTGCAGCGCCATGCAGGCGACCAAAACCCTGGGCGGCGAAAACTATGTGTTGTGGGGCGGACGCGAAGGGTACGAAACTCTGCTGAATACCGATCTGCGCCAGGAGCGCGAGCAGATTGGCCGCTTTATGCAGATGGTGGTCGAGCACAAACACAAAATTGGCTTCCAGGGAACGCTGCTGATCGAACCGAAACCGCAGGAGCCGACCAAACATCAGTATGACTATGATGTCGCGACGGTTTATGGCTTCCTGAAACAGTTCGGACTGGAGAAAGAGATCAAGGTTAACGTTGAGGCGAACCACGCCACGCTGGCGGGTCACTCTTTCCATCATGAAATTGCGACGGCCATTGCACTGGGTATTTTCGGTTCCGTGGATGCCAACCGCGGCGATCCGCAGTGCGGCTGGGATACCGATCAGTTCCCGGTCAGCGTGGAAGAGAATGCGCTGGTGATGTACGAAATTCTCAAGGCGGGCGGCTTTACCACTGGCGGCTTAAACTTTGATGCCAAAGTGCGTCGTCAGAGCACTGATAAATACGATCTCTTCTACGGTCATATTGGCGCGATGGATACCATGGCGCTGGCGCTGAAAGTCGCCGCTCGCATGATCAGCGATGGTGAACTCGATAAGCGTGTGGCACAGCGCTACAGCGGCTGGAATGGTGAGTTCGGCCAGCAAATTTTGAAAGGTGAGTTTTCACTGGAGGCGCTGGCGGCGCATGCTCAGCAGCAGCAGCTCAATCCGCAGCATCAGAGCGGACGTCAGGAGCAGCTGGAAAATCTGGTGAATCACTACCTGTTTGATTTCTAACCCTTCAGGAGCAGAGCATGTTTATCGGGATCGATTTAGGCACCTCTGGCGTCAAAGTGGTGCTGATGGATGCACAAGGCAACGTGGTGGCGACGGAAACAGCGCCGCTGCAGGTTTCGCGTCCGCAGCCATTGTGGAGCGAGCAGGATCCCGAAAGCTGGTGGCAGGCGCTGGATTTGGCCATGCAGGCGCTGAGCGCGCAGCAGGATCTGCGCGCGGTGCAGGCCATCGGGCTGAGCGGACAGATGCATGGTGCAACGCTGCTCAACAGTGCAAACCAGGTATTACGACCGGCCATGCTCTGGAATGATGGGCGCAGCGAGGCGCAGTGCCGTGAGCTGGAACAGAAGGTGCCGGATTCGCGGGCGATCACCGGCAACCTGATGATGCCCGGCTTCACGGCTCCTAAGCTGCTGTGGGTTCAGCAACATGAACCGGCAATATTCAATCAGATCGCTCACGTGCTGTTGCCCAAAGATTACCTGCGCTGGCGATTGAGTGGCGACTTCGCCACTGATATGTCAGATGCAGCAGGCACAATGTGGCTGGATGTGGCACGGCGTGACTGGAGCGATGTGATGCTGCGCGCCTGCGACCTCAGCCGCGATCAGATGCCGCAACTCTATGAGGGCAATGCCCTGACCGGCACCTTACATGCCGAACTGGCCACACGCTGGAAGATGAACGCCGTGCCGCTGGCGGCGGGCGGTGGCGACAATGCTGCGGGTGCGATTGGTGTCGGCATGACCGAACCGGGCCAGGGCATGCTGTCGCTGGGTACGTCGGGCGTCTACTTCGTGGTGAGCGACGGCTATCTCAGCAATCCGCAGCGTGCGGTACACAGCTTCTGTCATGCGTTACCCCAGCGCTGGCATCTGATGTCGGTGATGCTCAGCGCAGCCTCCTGTCTGGACTGGGCAGCGACGCTGACCGGTTGCAGAGATGTTCCTGAGCTGCTGGCTGAAGCTGAACGCGCACGCGATGACCTGCCCGGCCTGTGGTTTCTGCCCTATCTTTCCGGTGAGCGCACGCCGCACAATAACCCGAATGCCCGGGGTGCTTTCTTTGGCTTTACCCATCAGCATAGCCGTCCCGAGCTGGCGAGAGCGGTGCTGGAAGGCGTAGGGTTTGCGCTGGCGGAGGGCATGGACGCGCTGCACGACTGTGGCGTTCAGCCAAAGAGCATTATGTTGATCGGCGGCGGCGCACGCAGTGCACTGTGGCGTCAGATGCTGGCAGACATCAGCGGCCAGACGCTGGATTACTGCCATGGCGGGGAGGTTGGCCCGGCGCTGGGAGCCGCCAGGCTGGCGCAGCAGGCGCTGGATGCAGAGATCACCGTGCCGACCCCGGTTCTGGTGCAGCGACACCAGCCGGATCCGGCCCGGGTAGCGCACTACCAGCCGCGTCGGGAGACCTTTGAGACGCTGTATCAACAGCTCCTGCCGCTGATGAAGTAAACCTGCGAGAACGCTCTGCCTGTTATGGATTTAAATCGCCTGTTAACGGATCCCCCTGCCATGTAATGCCAGGGGGGTAATGAAGGCAGAACAGGTGATCGTGAGCCATATTACTGACCCGGAATGGCCGGGATGACACTTACCCAGCCATACCATCACGGTAGCATCAGCCAATCGCGCCCAGCGTATCTTCCTGACCCTGTTTCTTCGGCAGCAGGAACAGCGTCGCCGCAATATCCAGCAGATAAATCAGCGCCAGCAGGGTAATCGCCGCCGTAAACGAGAACTGGCTCGCCAGCAGACCAATCACCACCGGGCCGAAGCCGCCCACACCGCGACCAAGGTTGAACAGGACGTTTTGCGCGGTGGCACGCACCTGCGGCGGGAAAGTATCGGAAATCAGCGCGCCATAACCGCCAATCATGCCGTTAACAAACATCCCCATGATCGCGCCGGTAAATAACATGATGTTCGGGTCGCGCAGCTGAGCATAAACCACCACCATCACTACTGCGCCAAACTGATAGAGCAGGAAGATTTTCCAGCGTGCGAAGCGGTCGGCCAGTACGCCAAACAGCCAGATGCCAAAGGTCATCCCGACCACGGTCACCGCGGTCCAGAGGCCCGACTTCGTCAGGCTGAAGCCAAAGCTGGAGGAGAGGTAACTCGGCATCCAGATCATCAGCCCGTAGTAACCAAAGTTCTGTACTGAACAGAGGATAAAAATGCCCAGGCTGGCTTTGGCGGTGGCGCGATCGCGCACCAGCAGTTTCAGGCGCGCCGGAAAAGAGAGTGACGGCACATGTTTAACCTGCCGTTGATACGCCTCCGGTTCACCCATGCCGCGACGAATGGCAAACGAGACCAGCGCAGGCAACAAGCCGACCAGAAACATGCCGCGCCAGCCGATGATAGTCAGCAGCGGCGGTGTGATAAAGGCCGCCATCAGCACCCCGAGTTGCCAGCCGATGCCGACCCACGCTGATGCGCGATTACGCTTCTCCACAGGCCAGGCTTCGGCAATCAGCGCCATGCCGATACCAAATTCGCCACCCAGACCAACACCCGCCAGCGTTCGCCAGGCAAGCAGATCCCAGTAGCCCTGCGCCACCGCGCACAGGCCGGTAAAGACCGAGAAGACCAGAATCGTGACGGTGAGCATGCGGATGCGACCATAGCGGTCGCTGAGATGACCAAATACGATGCCACCGATAACCGCGCCAATCAGCGTCCAGGTCACCAGCGATCCCGCCTGTGATGGATTGAGCGCCAGCGAAACACTGATAGCCGGCAGCATAAAGCCGAGTATCAGCAGGTCAAATCCATCCATGGCATAACCGCTGACCGCAGCCAGCATCGCTTTGCCCGGCGTTACGCCCGGCTTAGATTGGGGAGAAGGGGACATCGTTGCGCACCTCATAAAGAAAAGTGCCGCAATTATAGAGAGAGTTCAGGATGTGACCAATTGAAAAGGCTTATCCCTGCGCCGATCAGGCGCAGGAAGAAGATTTATCAGGAAGGTCTGTTGCTGCCGTCGTCGCCCGACAGTAATTCATCGAGCCGGTCACCGCCAACGTGACGGAAATCCTGACCTTTGACGAAATAGAAGATGATTTCGCAGATGTTCTGGCAACGATCGCCGATACGCTCAATGGCGCGGGCACAGAACAGCGCCGTCAGCACGCTGGGAATGGTGCGCGGATCTTCCATCATGTAGGTCATCAGCTGACGCACAATGCCTTCGTACTCTTTATCCACCTTTTTATCTTCACGGTAGATAGTGATCGCTTCATTGAGATCCATGCGTGCAAAAGCGTCCAGCACATCATGCAGCATCTGCACGGTGTGACGACCCAGCGACTCAAGGCTGACCAGCAGCGGCAGATGTTGCTGACCAAACTTCTCCAGCGCCGTGCGGCTGATCTTCTCCGCCACGTCGCCAATCCGTTCCAGCTCAGAAATGGCTTTGATGATCGCCATCACCAGTCGCAAATCGATCGCAGTTGGCTGACGTTTGGCGATGATGCGCACGCAGGCTTCATCAATCTCCACTTCCATCATATTGACCTTCTGGTCACCGTCGATCACCCGCTGCGCCAGTTCGCCATCCAGATTATGCATAGCGGTAATTGCATCGGTCAGCTGCTGCTCGACCATACCGCCCATGATCATCACCTGGGTACGGATATGCTCCAGCTCGGCATTGAACTGACCGGAGATGTGCTTATTCAGATTAAGATTATCCATGTCGATCTCCTGTCAGATCAGCCGTAGCGGCCAGTTATATAATCTTCGGTTTGCTTCTGGGCGGGTTTAGTGAACAGCGTGTCGGTATCGCTGAACTCAATCAGTTCGCCCAGATACATGAAAGCCGTATGGTCAGAGCAGCGTGCAGCCTGTTGCATGTTGTGCGTCACGATCACCACGGTGTAATCCTGTTTCAGCTCGGTGATCAGCTCCTCAATACGGCCAGTAGAGATAGGATCAAGCGCAGAGCAGGGCTCATCCAGCAGTAAGACTTCCGGGCGAATCGCGATACCGCGGGCAATGCACAGACGCTGCTGCTGGCCGCCGGAGAGACTGTAACCGCTCTGATGCAGCTTGTCTTTGGTTTCATTCCACAGCGCGGCTTTGGTCAGCGCCCACTGTACGCGCGCATCCATATCGGCACGCGACAGCTTTTCAAACAGGCGAACGCCAAAGGCGATGTTGTCATAGATCGACATCGGGAACGGCGTAGGCTTCTGAAACACCATGCCGACCCGGGCGCGCAGCAGCGCGATATCCTGCTGAGTCGCCAGAATGTTTTCGCCATCCAGCAGAATGTCCCCTTCAGCCCGCTGATCCGGATAGAGCGAGTACATTTTGTTGAAGGTCCGCAGCAGGGTCGACTTACCACAGCCCGATGGCCCGATAAACGCAGTCACCTGATTCTTAGCGATATCCAGATTGATGTTCTTCAGCGCATGATATTTGCCGTAATAGAAGTTCAGATTACGGACCTGAATTTTATCGGCTGATGCTGTCGCGATACTCATAATTCATCTCTCTTATACGACGCCGCACAGGGCCGCGCCGGAAATTAACCGTGTTTACCTTTGGCGAAAATCACCCGCGCCACGATGTTCAGCACCAGCACGCAGAGGGTGATAATCAGCACACCTGCCCAGGCCAGGCTCTGCCATTCGGCGAACGGGCTCATGGCGAACTTAAAGATGGTGACCGGCAGGTTCGCCAGCGGCTGCATCATGTCGGTGCTCCAGAACTGGTTCGAGAGCGCCGTGAACAGCAGCGGTGCCGTTTCACCTGCAATGCGCGCAATCGCCAGCAGCACACCCGTGATGATGCCGGAGACCGACGCTTTCAGGGTGATAGACGCGATCATCTTCCACTTGGGCGTACCCAGCGCGTAAGCCGCTTCACGCATGCTGTCTGGCACCAGTCGCATCATGTTTTCGGTGGTACGAATCACAATCGGCACCTGCAGCAGCGCCAGCGCAATCACCCCGGCCCAGCCGGAGAAGTGCTGCATCTGCGACACCACAAGGGTGTAGACGAACAGGCCGACCACAATCGAGGGTGCCGAAAGCAGAATGTCGTTAATAAAGCGGATCACTTCTGCCAGTGGCGACTTGCGCCCATATTCCGCCAGATAGATACCCGCCATGATGCCCAGCGGTGTGCCGAAGAAGGTAGACCAGAAAATCAGTAATCCGCTGCCTGCCAGGGCGTTAGCCAGCCCGCCGCCCGCGGTATTGGGTGGTGGCGTTGATTCGGTGAACAGGGACCAGGAGAGCCCATCCACGCCGCGCGATACGGTGGTGAACAGGATCCACACCAGCCAGAACAGGCCAAAAGCCATGGTCAGCAGCGACAGCGTCAGCGCAATTTTATTTTTAGTGCTGCGCCAGGACTGCATTTTACGGCGTGATGCGTCCAGTTCGGCGCGCGCCTGAATTTCAATTGTGGTCATGAGCGCGCTCCTTCACTTTTCGCCAGCCGCATAATCATCAGCTTTGAAATCGCCAGCACGATAAAGGTAATCACAAACAGGATCAGTCCCAGCTCCATCAGCGCGGCGACGTGCACGCCCGATTCCGCTTCAGCGAACTCGTTGGCCAGCGCCGAGGTGATGCTGTTACCCGGCATAAACAGCGACGGGCTGTCGAGCTGGTAGGTGTTGCCGATAATAAAAGTCACCGCCATGGTTTCACCCAGCGCACGACCCAGTCCGAGCATCACACCGCCAATCACGCCATTTTTGGTAAAGGGCAGTACGATGCGCCAGATCACTTCCCAGGTGGTGCAGCCGATGCCGTAGGCTGACTCTTTCATCATCACCGGGGTCTGCTCAAAGACGTCGCGCATGACCGAGGCGATATAAGGGATGATCATGATCGCCAGAATCACACCCGCCGCGAGGATGCCGATACCGAAAGCGGGGCCGGAGAAAAGCTCGCCGACAATCGGAATGCCCGATATCACGTCATTGACCGGTGTCTGGAAGTATTCGGCAAACAGCGGCGCGAAAACAAACAGACCCCACATGCCATAAACAATACTGGGAATGGCCGCCAGCAGCTCAATGGCGGTGCCCAGCGGGCGACGCAGCCAGCCTGGCGCGAGTTCGGTCAGGAACAGCGCGATACCAAAACTCACCGGTACTGCGATAATCAGGGCAATAATGGAGGTCACAAGGGTGCCGTAGATCGGTACCAGTGCACCAAATTGTTCGTTGGGCGCATCCCAGGTTTTGGTCCACAAAAAGGCGAAACCAAACTTCTGGATGCTGGGCCACGAGGAGATGATCAGGGAGACAATAATGCCGCCCATCAGTAACAGGACAATCAGCGCAGCCAGCCTGACCAGCGCGCCAAAAATTCTGTCACCTTGTTTACCTGGGGCTTTGAATGCCGGCTTCGTTGCAGCCATAGAAGTCTCAGTCTTCAGAAGTTATCAGGACGGCATGACGCCGCCCGTTGAGTCTGACCGGACTGCTGTCCGGTCAGGGTCGGTCAATTACTGATAAAGCGCTTTACCAGAACTGTCTTTGATGTTGGCTTTCCAGGCGGCGCGAATCTGTTCAGTCACGCTCTCTGGCAGCGCAGCATAGTCCAGCGCTGTGGCGGTTTTGCTGCCGCTTTTGTAAGCCCAGTCGAAGAATTTCAGTACTTCAGCACCCTTGGCCGCATTAGCCTGATCCTTGTAGATCAGAATAAAGGTGGTTGACGAGATTGGCCAGGCATCAGCGCCCTTCTGGAAGGTCAGATCCTGCGCGAACGATTTGCTCCAGTCAGCGCCTTTCGCGGCATTACTGAAGCTGGTTTCGCTTGGGGCGACCGCTTTGCCATCGGCATCGATCAGTTTGGTGTAGGTCAGGTTGTTCTGTTTGGCGTAGGCGTACTCCACGTAGCCGATTGAACCCGGCAGACGCTGAACAAACGCGGCGACGCCGTCGTTGCCTTTACCGCCCAGACCGACCGGCCAGTTGACGGTGTTACCTTTACCAATTTTGCTGTTCCAGTCCGGGTTCACTTTCGCCAGATAGCTGGTGAAGACGAACGAGGTGCCTGAACCGTCAGCGCGACGTACCACGTTGATGTTGGTCTCTGGCAGTTTCACGCCTGGGTTAAGTTTAGCAATCGCCGGGTCGTTCCACTTTTTGATGGTGCCGAGGTAGATATCACCGACGGTTTTGCCATCCAGCGTCAGTTGACCTGACTTGATACCCGGCAGGTTAACCGCCAGTACCACGCCACCGATCACGGTAGGGAACTGGAACAGGCCATTTTTCTGCAGATCTTCATCTTTCATTGGCGCATCGGACGCACCGAAATCGACGGTTTTGGCGATGATCTGTTTAACGCCGCCAGATGAACCGATACCCTGGTAGTTAACTTTGCTACCGGTGGCTTTTTGATATTCTGCTGCCCACTTGGCATAAACCGGCGCCGGGAACGTCCCGCCTGCGCCAGTGAGATCGGTTGCCGCAAAAGCAGATACCGCGCTTACGGCGAAGGTGGTGGCGAGGATTCGGGCTACGGTGCTACGCATCAGTGTCATATTCCCTCCAGGGGAGAAAAGTCAGGCTTGGGGCCGTTTTAGTAAGAATCTGTGATTGCTGCAGGAGGGAAAATAGGACAGTTTGATGACAGTGAAATGTACGAAATATGACAGTTATATGACAGAGGGCCAGAGCAAAGTGGGCCCGCGACGGGGCCCACCCGGTTATTCCACAGTAACCGATTTTGCCAGGTTACGTGGCTGATCGACGTCGGTCCCTTTGATCAGGGCGACGTGATAGGAGAGTAACTGTAGCGGCACCGTGTAGAAGATGGGCGCAATGACCTCTTCGACATGCGGCAACGGGATGATCTTCATGCCGTCACTGTCGCTGAAGCCCGCATCCTGATCGGCAAAGACATAGAGCAGGCCGCCGCGTGCGCGTACCTCTTCGATGTTGGATTTGAGCTTCTCCAGCAGTTCGTTGTTAGGTGCCACCACGATTACCGGCATATCCGCATCAATCAGCGCCAGCGGGCCATGTTTCAGCTCGCCTGCGGCGTAGGCTTCCGCATGAATGTAGGAGATCTCCTTGAGCTTCAGCGCCCCTTCCATGGCAATCGGATATTGATCGCCACGACCCAGGAACAGTGCGTGATGCTTGTCAGAGAAGCCTTCTGCCAGATTCTCAATCAGCTTATCCTGCGCCAGCATCTGCTCAATCCGGTTCGGCAACGCCTGCAGTGCATGAACGATCTCATGTTCAGTCTCGGCAGACATCCCTTTCAGACGGCCCAGTTTCGCCACCAGCATCAGCAGCACCGCTAACTGGGTGGTGAACGCTTTGGTAGAGGCGACGCCGATTTCGGTGCCCGCTTTGGTCATCAGTGCCAGGTCAGATTCCCGCACCAGTGACGAACCGGCCACGTTGCAGACCGCCAGCGAGCCCAGGTAGCCCAGCTCTTTAGAGAGACGCAGCGCCGCCAGAGTATCTGCCGTTTCACCCGACTGCGACAGGGTAATCAGCAGGCTGTTTTTGCGCACCGCTGATTTGCGGTAGCGGAACTCCGAGGCAATCTCGACATCACAGGGCAGGTTTGCCAGCGACTCAAACCAGTAGCGTGACACCATGCCGGAGTTGTAGGAGGTGCCGCAGGCGATAATCTGGATATGCTCAACCTGGCTCAGCAGCGCTTCTGCGCCCGCGCCCAGTTCGCTGAGATCAACCTGACCCTGGCTGAACCGACCGCTCAGGGTGCTTTTCAGCGCCATGGGCTGTTCGTAGATCTCTTTCTGCATGTAGTGACGGTAAATGCCTTTGTCACCGGCATCATATTGCAGGTTCGACTCGATCTCGGCACGGGTCACGGTGTTGCCTTCACGGTCGATCACCGTGACATCGCGACGGCTGATCTCGGCGATATCACCCTCTTCCAGATAGATGAACCGACGGGTCACCGGCAGCAGGGCCAGCTGATCCGAGGCGATAAAGTTTTCGCCCATGCCACGACCAATCACCAGCGGGCTGCCGGAACGGGCCGCCACCAGCAGTGACGGATCGCGGCTGTCCATGATCACCATGCCATAGGCACCGCGCAGCTGCGGAATCACACGCAGTACGACTTCACGCAGCGAACCGCCCTGCTTCTGCTCCCAGTGAACCAGATGCGCCACCACTTCGGTGTCCGTTTCAGAGGCAAACACATAACCGCGCGCGATCAGTTCAGCGCGCAATGGCTCATGATTTTCAATGATGCCGTTGTGCACGATGATGATGTGCTCTGAGACGTGCGGATGCGCGTTCGCTTCCGACGGCTCGCCATGGGTTGCCCAGCGCGTGTGCGCGATGCCGGTGCCACCAATCAGCGGTTGCTGCTCAGCGGCTTCCGCCAGTTTCTGCACTTTTCCTAAACGCCGCAGGCGCGTGACGTGCCCCTGACGATCGACCACGGCCAGACCGGCCGAATCATATCCGCGATATTCAAGACGACGCAGACCTTCCAGCAGAATCTCTGCGATATCACGTTGCGCTACTGCACCAACAATTCCACACATAATGATGTTTTCCTGACTACATGGCTTTTCGCCACTTCTGTTGTCATGCGACCTGATATCCGGCTTTGCCGGTTCCCCGAGCCTTGTAGAGAGTGGGGATTATAGTTTTGGCACTGCACTGCATCGGCCCGCATTAAAGCGGGCCGTTAAAAATTTATTTTTTCTTCTGTGGGCGCTGCCAGTCCGCTTTGTGATTCTGCTCTTTACGGTTATAGACCAGACCGGCCTGGGTCACATCTTTCATGATGGTCGTGCCCGCCGCAATGGTGGTCCCTGCCGCGATGCTGACCGGCGCCACCAGCTGGGTATCTGACCCCACAAATACGTCATCGCCAATAACGGTTTTGAATTTGTTCGCACCGTCGTAGTTGCAGGTAATGGTGCCTGCACCGATATTTACGTTGTCGCCAATCTCCGCATCACCGAGATAGGAGAGGTGCCCCGCTTTCGATCCTCTGCCCAGACGCGCTTTCTTAATTTCGACGAAGTTGCCCACGTGGGCGGCATCGGCCAGTTCGCTGCCAGGACGCAGACGGGCAAAAGGTCCGACGGTGCAGGCAGTGGCGAGATTCGCATCCTCGATCACCGAATAGGGGCTGATTTCACAGTCATCGCCAATCACGCTGTTTTTGATAATGCAGCCTGCGCCAATTCTGACGCGTGCGCCCAGCGTGACCTGGCCTTCAATAATGACGTTGGTGTCAATTTCAACATCCCGCCCGTGCGTCAGCGTCCCGCGCAGGTCAAAACGGGCCGGATCGCGCAGCATCACGCCAGCCAGCAGTAGTTTTTCCGCCTGTTCGGCCTGGTAAGTGCGCTCTAATGTCGCCAGCTGCAGCCGGTTGTTGACGCCATCGGTTTCACTGATGCGTGCCGGATGAACCGCGTTGATCACCCGACCTTCCTGATGCGCCAGCGCGATAATATCGGTGATGTAATACTCACCCTGCGCATTATTGTTGGTGAGCTGCGCCAGCCAGCGTTTTAAATCGCCGCCGTTGGCGATCAGAATGCCGGTGTTGATCTCTTTAATGGTGAGCTGCGCCGGACTGGCATCTTTCTGTTCGATAATGCCGGTGATGGTGTCGTTCTCACGCACAATGCGGCCATAGCCGGTTGGGTCGTCCAGTACCACGGTAAGTAAGCCAATGCCGCCCTGCGGTTTGGCTTCGCGCAGCCGCTGTAATGTCGCCTGAGAGATGAGCGGCACGTCACCGTAAAGCATCATGATATCTTCATCATCCGCGAATGCAGGCGCTGCCTGCTGCATCGCATGGCCAGTGCCGAGCTGCTCGGCCTGCAGTACCCAGTTGAGCGAGCTGTCAGTGAGGGTCGCCTTCAGGCGATCGCCGCCGTGACCATAAACCAGATGAACCTGCTGTGCACCCAGCCCCTTAGCCGCGTCAATCACATGCTGAACCATGGGTTTGCCTGCCAGCGTATGCAGAACTTTAGGCAGATCGGAATACATACGGGTGCCCTTGCCAGCAGCAAGGATCACCACACTCATCGCACTGTTAGACATAACTATCCTGAGTGAATTTTTACGGGTGAAAGTAAAACGGTTTGGGATTGAGATTACTACATTTTTCTCAGGCCGAAATTAGGCGGACAGGCAGATCAGGCTCAGCAGACAAAAAAAATGCCAGCCCGAGGGCTGGCATTTCATGACGCATAAAGCTGGATTACATCGCTTTTTTGGTCAGTTCGATCACGCGCAGTTTAGCAATGGCTTTCGCCAGCTCGGCAGAGGCCTGAGCATAGTCCACGTCGCCGTGGCTGCTGTTCATATGGTCTTCTGCTTTGCGTTTTGCTTCCAGAGCGCGTGCTTCATCCAGATCGGTACCGCGGATAGCGGTATCGGCCAGAACGGTGCTGCTGCCCGGTTGCACTTCCAGCACGCCGCCAGAGAGGTAGATATACTCCTCTTCGCCATGCTGTTTCACGATACGGATCATTCCAGGCTTAATGGCAGTCAGCAGCGGCGCATGGCCAGGGAAAATCCCCAGTTCACCTTCGCTACCTGACACCTGAATTTTCTGTACCAGACCAGAGAACAACTGCTCCTCTGCGCTGACCACATCCAGGTGATAAGTCATAGCCATAATCTTCCTCCCGGGAAACCGTTATTACAGTTTCTTCGCTTTTTCCACGGCTTCTTCGATGGCGCCAACCATGTAGAAGGCCTGCTCTGGCAGGTGGTCAAACTCACCTTCCATGATGCCTTTAAAGCCACGGATAGTGTCTTTCAGCGTCACGTATTTGCCCGGTGAACCGGTGAATACTTCTGCAACGAAGAACGGCTGAGACAGGAAGCGCTGAATCTTACGCGCACGTGCCACCAGCAGTTTGTCTTCTTCAGACAGCTCATCCATACCGAGGATGGCGATGATGTCTTTCAGTTCCTGATAACGCTGCAGCAGTGACTGAACGCCACGTGCAACATCATAGTGCTCCTGACCGACAACCAGCGGATCCAGCTGACGGCTGGTAGAGTCCAGCGGGTCAACGGCCGGGTAGATACCCAGAGAGGCGATCTGACGGCTCAGCGTTACCGTTGAGTCTAAGTGCGCAAAGGTAGTTGCTGGTGATGGGTCAGTCAGGTCATCCGCAGGGACGTAAACGGCCTGTACGGAGGTGATTGAACCGGTCTTGGTGGAGGTAATACGCTCCTGCAACACACCCATCTCTTCTGCCAGCGTTGGCTGGTAACCTACCGCAGATGGCATACGACCCAGCAGTGCAGAAACTTCTGTACCGGCCAGGGTATAACGGTAGATGTTATCAATGAACAGCAGAACGTCGCGACCTTCATCACGGAATTTTTCCGCCATGGTCAGACCGGTCAGTGCTACGCGCAGACGGTTACCCGGCGGCTCGTTCATCTGGCCATAGACCAGTGCAACTTTATCGATAACGTTAGAGTCAGTCATTTCGTGGTAGAAGTCGTTACCCTCACGAGTACGCTCACCCACACCGGCAAACACTGAGTAACCTGAGTGTTCAGCCGCGATGTTACGGATCAGTTCCATCATGTTGACGGTTTTACCTACACCCGCACCACCGAACAGACCGACTTTACCGCCTTTAGCAAACGGACACATCAGGTCGATAACCTTGATGCCGGTTTCCAGCAGTTCCTGCGAGTTAGACTGATCTTCATAAGAAGGGGCTGCGCGGTGAATAGAGGCGATCTCTACTGCGCTGCCATCTTCTTCTTTCAGCTCGCCTTTCATATCGATTGGCTCGCCGAGAACGTTCATGATACGGCCCAGGGTCGCTTTACCGACGGGTACCTGAATCGGTTTCTGCAGGTCGTTGACGCTCAGACCACGCTTCAGGCCGTCAGACGTACCCATTGCGATGGTACGTACTACGCCGCCGCCGAGCTGCTGCTGAACTTCCAGCACCAGACGCGCATCACCATTCATAACCTCGAGGGCGCTGTACACTTGCGGTACCGCGTCCTGAGGGAATTCGACGTCAACAACGGCGCCGATAATCTGGACAATCTTTCCAGTTGCCATCTTGAATCCTCTACCTAATTCCAAACCTGGTTAAACCGCGGAGGCTCCACCGACAATCTCGGTAAGTTCCTGGGTGATGCTGGCCTGACGAGCTTTGTTGTACACCAACTGCAGCTCTTTGATCAGATTTCCGCCGTTATCGGTTGCGGCTTTCATCGCTACCATACGTGCGGCCTGCTCACTGGCCAGATTTTCCACCACACCCTGATAAACCTGCGATTCGACATAACGACGCAGCAGGGTATCCAGCAGCGCTTTCGGATCGGGTTCATACAGGTAATCCCAGGTCTTCGCCTTCATCTCTTCTTCACCTTCCGCTGGCGGTAACGGCAGCAGTTGGGTGATGGTCGGAGTCTGAGACATGGTGTTATTGAATTTGTTATTGACGATCATCAGCTTGTCGATGCGGCCTTCATCATAAGCCTGCAACATCACTTTTACCGGGCCAATCAGATCAGACAGAGCAGGTTTATCGCCCATGCCGCTGACTTGCGCCACAATGTTGCCACCCACAGCATTAAAGAATGATGCCCCTTTTGAACCGATAATCGACAGATCGCTCTGCACGCCTTTATCGGACCAGGACTTCATATCCGCCAGTAACTTTTTGAACAGGTTAATGTTCAAACCACCACAAAGCCCGCGGTCAGTTGAAACGACCAGGTAGCCGACGCGCTTCACGTCGCGCTCTTCCAGGTAAGGGTGCTTGTATTCCAGATTACCCAACGCAAGGTGACCAATCACTTTGCGCATGGTTTCTGCATACGGACGGCTGGCCGCCATGCGTTCCTGCGTTTTACGCATCTTGGAGGCGGCGACCATTTCCATCGCTTTGGTGATCTTCTGCGTGTTTTTCACGCTTCCAATCTTGCTTCGTATCTCTTTTGCGCCGGCCATTAGCTTCTCCTCAAAGCCTTGCGGCCTGCCTTTTCAGACAAGCCGCCAGACATTACCAGGACTGGGTTGCTTTAAACGTCTCGACCAGGCCTTTCAGCTTGGCTTCGATATCGTTATTAAAGTTGCCCGACTGGTTGATTTCAGCCATCAGCTCAGCGTGGTCGCGATCGGCGAAGGCCAGCAGTGCAGCTTCGAAGCTGCCAATTTTTGCCAGTTCAACGTCGTTCAGATAGCCACGCTCTGCAGCGAACAGAACCAGACCCTGCTGTGCGACAGACATCGGCGCATACTGTTTCTGCTTCAGCAGCTCGGTCACTTTCTGACCGTGGCTCAGCTGTTTGCGGGTTGCATCATCCAGATCAGAGGCGAACTGCGAGAATGCCGCCAGTTCACGATACTGTGCCAGCGCGGTACGGATACCACCGGACAGTTTCTTGATGATCTTGGTCTGTGCAGCACCACCTACGCGGGATACCGAAATACCTGGGTTAACGGCCGGACGAATACCGGAGTTGAACAGGTTCGATTCCAGGAAGATCTGACCATCAGTAATCGAGATTACGTTGGTCGGAACGAACGCAGAAACGTCGCCCGCCTGGGTTTCGATGATCGGCAGCGCGGTCAGTGAACCGGTTTTACCTGTCACTGCGCCATTGGTGAAACGCTCTACATAATCAGCGCTTACGCGTGATGCACGTTCCAGCAGACGGGAGTGGAGATAGAACACGTCGCCAGGGAATGCTTCACGACCTGGTGGACGGCGCAGCAGCAGAGAAATCTGACGGTACGCGACAGCCTGCTTAGAAAGGTCATCGTATACGATCAGCGCATCTTCACCACGGTCACGGAAGTATTCGCCCATCGCACAGCCTGCGTACGGAGAGAGATACTGCAGTGCAGCAGATTCAGAAGCAGACGCCACAACAACAATGGTGTTCTGCAGTGCGCCATGCTCTTCCAGCTTACGAACCACGTTAGAGATGGTTGAGGCTTTCTGACCAATCGCAACGTAGACACACTTGATGCCTGAGTCGCGCTGGTTGATGATCGCATCGATCGCCATCGCGGTTTTACCGGTCTGACGGTCACCGATGATCAGCTCACGCTGGCCACGACCGATTGGAATCATCGCATCGACCGACTTATAACCGGTCTGAACCGGCTGGTCGACTGACTGACGATCGATAACGCCAGGTGCAATGACTTCAACCGGTGAGAAACCATCGTTGTCGATTGCGCCTTTACCGTCGATAGGAGCACCCAGGGTGTTCACTACGCGGCCCAGCAGGCCACGGCCTACCGGTACTTCAAGAATACGGCCAGTACACTTAACCTTCATGCCTTCGGCGAGGTCAGCGTAAGGGCCCATCACCACTGCACCAACCGAGTCACGCTCGAGGTTCAGGGCGATAGCGTAACGGTTGCCCGGCAGGGCAATCATCTCACCCTGCATGACATCGGCCAGGCCGTGTACGCGGATGATACCGTCACTTACAGAAACAATCGTACCTTCGTTGTGAGCTTCACTCACGACATTGAACTGAGCAATGCGCTGCTTGATCAGTTCGCTGATTTCGGTGGAATTCAGTTGCATATGCTCCAGTCCCCTTAAGACTGCAAGACGTCAGCCAGACGGTCAAGACGGCCGCGTACGCTGCCATCAATAACCAGATCACCCGAACGGATGATCACGCCTGCCATCACAGACTTATCAATTTTGCAATTCAGCTTAACTTTGCGTGACAGACGTTTTTCCATCGCGGCGCTGATTTTATTCAGCTGGTCGTCACTCAGCGTACTGGCGGAGATAACATCAACTTCAGCGGTAGCTTCATGAGCGTCACGCAGTTCGATGTATTGGGCCAGTACAGCCGGAAGCGCTGTCAAACGTCCGTTTTCCGCCATCACCTTAATCAGGTTCTGCGCGGGTTCATCCAGTTGATCACCACAGACTGCGTTAAACGACGCTGCCAGCGCTTCGGGTGCTAATGCACCTGAGAGAAGATCAGCCATCTGTTCATTGCGAGCCACTTCTGCGGCAAACGCCAGCATCTGTTGCCAGCGTTCAATACTTTGATGCTCAACAGCAAAGTCAAAAGCTGCTTTGGCGTAGGGGCGAGCTACAGTAATCAGATCAGACATCAGCCCCTCCCTCCTTACAGTTCAGCGACCAGTTTATCAACGATGTCGCTGTTAGCAGCTTCATCCACGGAGCGTTCGATGATCTTCTCGGCGCCAGCCATAGCCAGCAACGCGACCTGCTTACGCAGTTCTTCACGCGCACGTTTGCGTTCAGCGTCAATTTCAGCCTGCGCTTGTGTCACGATGCGATTACGTTCGTTTTCAGCTTCGGTTTTGGCTTCGTCCAGAATCTGCGCGCGACGCTTGTTCGCTTGCTCGATAATGACCTGAGCGTCTTCTTTGGCTTTTTTCAGCTGGTCGGTCGCATTAGCCTGCGCGAGATCCAAATCTTTCTTTGCACGTTCAGCAGAAGCAAGGCCTTCAGCAATTTCTTTCTGGCGCTTTTCGATAGCAGCCATGAGCGGCGGCCATACGTACTTCATGCAGAACGCGACAAACAGGATGAACGCGATAGCCTGGCCGAGGATTGTTGCATTAATGTTCACAGCACAATGCCTCTAGATTGAGTATTTAACTTTTCTGCCGTTATCAACGATAAGCGGCAGAATCCGTTCACCCTTGCACATTGTGCGCTGAGTGAACACAGGGCTTTAGGCGACAGCAAACATCACGTACAGACCCAGACCAACAGCGATCATCGGGATTGCATCCACCAGACCCATTACAACAAAGAACTGCGTACGCAGCAGAGGAATCAGGTCAGGCTGACGAGCAGCGCCTTCCAGGAATTTTCCTCCGAGGATGCCGATACCGATCGCAGCACCGATTGCCGCCAGGCCCATCATCACAGCGGCAGCCATGTACAGCAGATCCATATTCAGGTTTTCCATGACAGTCTCCAGTTTGTTTCAGTTAAATGCTCCCTTCATCTTCCGGGCTTCAGCGGTGTGCGCTGCAACCCGAAATCAAGAGGGAAAGTAGTGTTGAGAAAAAAATCAATGTTCTTCAGATGCCATCGACAGATAGACAATCGTGAGGACCATGAAAATGAAAGCCTGTAGCGAAATGATCAGGATGTGGAAAATGGCCCACGGCACATTCAGCACCCACTGCGACCACCACGGCAACAGACCGGCAATAAGGATAAAGATCAGTTCACCCGCATACATGTTACCGAACAGTCGTAAACCCAGTGATACAGGCTTAGACAGCAGGCTCACACCTTCCAGAATCAGGTTGATCGGGATGAAGATCGGGTGGTTAAAAGGCTGCAGCGTCAGCTCTTTAGTGAAGCCGCCAATGCCTTTCATTTTGATGCTGTAGAACAGAATCAAAATAAATACGCCCAACGCCATAGATAGCGTGATGTTCACGTCTGCAGATGGTACGACGCGCAGCGCCGGTAACCCCAATACGTGCTCGCCAATATATGGCAGCAAGTCGATTGGCAGCAGATCCATGAAGTTCATCAGGAAGACCCAGACAAAGATTGTCAGAGCCAGCGGGGCGATAAGTTTGCTCTTACCGTGATACATGTCGCGCACGTTACTATCGACGAAACCGACAACCAGTTCGATAGCCGCCTGCATTTTCCCTGGCACACCGCTGGTGGCAGATTTCGCCACGCTACGGAACAACACCAGGAAGATGATTCCCAGCACCATAGAGAAAAACATGGAATCGATATTTAATACCCAGAACGTCGCGGGAGCGTCGTGCGGATTCACTATCTCGAAGGTACGCAGGTCCAACTGAAGATGAGTCAGGTGGTGACCAATGTACTCTTGCGGAGTAGAGATTTCTCCTGCAGCCATGATGCCTCTTACCCTTTGTTGTTAATTACCGCCGGTGCCAGCATTTGTACCACCAGCACCGATAACCAGGTTATTCCGACCGGCCAGAAAACCGCTCCGAATAGACCCAACGCCACAATGAGCAAAATGATGGTCGCAAACACTTTGGCTATTTCACCCAAAGCGAAGCTCCACGCGACTCGCCCCGAAGCTGGGGTTTGCCCCTGCAGGCGCCAGGCTAAAAACAAAAACAATACGTTTGGCAGCCAGGCTGCCGCACCGCCAGCAAGAGCAGAGAGACCCCAGATGACATCTTTAAGAGCAAAGAGTGCACCGATGATGACTATCGTCACCAGCTGAATCATCAGCACCGTTCGGGCGTATTTTACACTGTAAAGAGACACTGACATGACGCTGATACTCTCCTGCCCCGTTAGGGGTATGTCGCGTGTCGTATAAGACTGCCTTTGCGCAGTTGAGTCAAGCAGCAAAAGCCGTGCAAATTATACGGGCCGCACCTGCGATTTCAATCGGTAAGTAGCGAAAAGGTGAACAATTATTTAAATTTCTTTCCGGAGGGCTATTTTTCCAAAGATTACCCTGCAGAGATTCACCCTAATCTGACTGAAAATTCTCTCGCAACTTGCTTTTAAAGCGTGCTTTAGATCACATAATAAGCACTTTCACTACACTGAGTTTTATCTTCGCGCTATTTAAGAACAATCTGTATTACAAATTAACTCAATAAAATCAAATCATTGAAATTATAAAAATGCATCTGCAAGACTATTTTCACAGAAAACACGCTATTGACATCGAACTGTGCTTAAGAATCGTGTAATTGATATTACGCACGCAAAGTTATTACCGCGATATATTTTCTGCCGTGACTACTTTTATTCAGCGACCCGCCTATACAAGTGATATTTCTGATAACTGAATGTGAATTAAACGTTAAATGTAACAGAGCTTTTCGGATAATTTCCGTCAGCGTTTTAACCTTCGGTCAGCCAGGGCTTAATCAAAATCTTTTATTGATAGCGCATCATCTGCACTTTTTTCATCCCGGAACTGACGAAAATCACTGGCAGATAAACGCTAAATCTCTGCTAGTCGAAAGCCTATTGGTGACGAAGAATGACCAGGTGGCGATCACCTTCCAGCTGCGGTACCTGCAACTTAATCACAGCATCAGAGACGTAGCCTGCCGGTAACTCCGCAATTTCATCGTCCGGACGCACGCCTTTCAGCGCGAAGAAGCGCCCTTCTCTTCCCGGCAGATGATGACACCAGTTCACCATGTCGGTCAGCGAGGCAAATGCACGACTGATCACGCCATCAAAGGGCGGCTCAGCCGGGAACGCCTCAACCCGGCTCTGCACCGGAGTAATGTTAGTGAGTCCTAACTCATGCTGAACCTGACGCAGGAAACGCACCCGCTTGCCCAGGCTGTCGAGCAACGTAAAGTGCGCATCAGGCATCACGATAGCCAGCGGAATGCCAGGCAGTCCTGGTCCGGTTCCCACATCAATGAAACGTGAGCCTTGCAGATGCGGCGCCACCACGATGCTGTCGAGGATATGGCGTACCAGCATCTGCTGCGGATCGCGCACTGATGTCAGATTGTAGGCTTTGTTCCACTTATCCAGCAGGCCGACATAGGCAACCAGCTGCTGTTTTTGTTGATCGGAGAGGGAAATACCGGCTGCCTGTAGCAGCGACGTGAGTGTGTTGATCACAGCATAAGTCCATTCAGCGGGGGCGAGTCTCCTCGCCCCGTTTTCAGATCAGGCGCTTTTACGCAGCAGACCCTGTTTTTTCAGATAGATAAGCAGAATTGAGATGGCCGCCGGCGTAATGCCGGAGATACGCGTCGCCTGACCAATCGAACTCGGTTTGTGATCGTTCAGCTTGGCGATAACCTCATTTGAGAGGCCGTTCACCTGGCGATAGTCGAGCTCCACCGGTAACAGCGTGTTCTCGTTACGCAGCTGGCGATCGATCTCTTCCTGCTGACGCGCGATATAACCTTCATATTTGACCTGAATCTCAACCTGCTCAGCGGCCTGCTCATCAGCCAGTGCCGGACCAAAGGCATCCAGCGTCATCAGCTTCAGATAGGTCAGCTCAGGACGGCGCAGCAGATCTTCGCCGCTCGCTTCTTTGGTCAGCGGCGCGCTGAGTACCGTATTCACTTCCGTCACGTGCTCTGACTTCGGATGGACCCAGATATCGCGCAGGCGCTGACGCTCCTGTTCAATCGCTTCCAGCTTCTGATTGAAACGCGCCCAGCGCGCATCATCCACCAGACCCAGTTCACGACCGGTTTCGGTCAGACGCAGATCGGCATTGTCTTCGCGCAGCATCAGACGATATTCAGCACGGGAGGTAAACATCCGGTACGGCTCTTTGGTACCGAGCGTGCAGAGGTCATCAACCAGTACGCCCAGATAAGCCTGGTCACGACGTGGTGCCCAGCCCTCTTTGTCCGCAGACTGACGGGCGGCATTCAGACCCGCCAGCATCCCCTGCGCAGCGGCTTCTTCGTAGCCGGTTGTGCCGTTGATCTGGCCGGCAAAGAACAGGCCGTGAATAAATTTGCTCTCCAGCGTCAGTTTGAGATCGCGTGGATCGAAGAAGTCATACTCGATGGCATAGCCCGGACGCACGATCTTCGCATTCTCCATGCCCTGCATGGAGCGAACGATCTGAATCTGCACATCGAATGGCAGACTGGTTGAGATGCCATTCGGGTAGATCTCATTGCTGGTCAGCCCTTCCGGCTCCAGGAAGATCTGATGCGAGTTACGATCGGCAAAGCGCATCACTTTGTCTTCGATAGACGGGCAGTAGCGTGGACCGATCCCCTCGATGATCCCGGCATACATCGGGCTGCGATCCAGATTATTGCGGATCACCTCATGGGTTTTCTCATTGGTGTGAGTGATCCAGCATGGTACCTGCTGCGGATGCTGAGACGCATTGCCCATAAACGAGAACACCGGCATCGGGTTATCGCCGTGCTGCGGGCTGAGCACTGAAAAATCGATGGTGCGCGCATCGATACGCGGTGGCGTACCAGTCTTGAGGCGGTCTACCCGCAGCGGCAGCGCACGCAGTCGTTTTGCCAGCGGAATGGACGGGGGATCACCTGCACGACCGCCACTGTAATTATCCAGACCGATATGAATTTTGCCGTCAAGAAACGTGCCGACGGTGAGTACGACTGTTTTCGCGCGGAACTTCAGTCCCATCTGGGTGACTGCACCCACCACACGATCGTTTTCCACGATAAGATCGTCGACCGCCTGCTGGAAGATCATCAGATTGGGCTGGTTCTCCAGTGCCGTACGCACTGCCTGGCGATAGAGCACGCGATCCGCCTGAGCACGGGTTGCCCGCACTGCCGGACCTTTGCTGGCGTTTAGTATCCTAAACTGGATACCCGCCTGGTCAATCGCACTGGCCATCAGACCACCCAGGGCATCCACTTCCTTCACCAAATGTCCTTTGCCAATCCCACCAATCGCCGGGTTACAGGACATTTGTCCAAGCGTATCAATGTTATGGGTGAGTAACAGGGTTTGCTGACCCATTCGGGCTGCCGCCATTGCGGCTTCGGTGCCCGCATGACCACCACCAATTACGATGACGTCAAAAGGATCCTGATAAAACATGAAGTGGTACCTCGGTTGATGAACTTGCAGGATCGTCGTCCTGGGGCGTGGATTCTACTCAAATTCCGTCTGGGGTGAAAGCCGCGGGATCGTCCGGTTTTAAAAGAAAGGATCTTAGGTCTGTATATGATCTTTCTGTTAGATCTCTTATTAGGATCCCGCTTTTCTGTGGATATGTGCCAGAAGCACAGCAGAAACAACAGGATGAAGAGGATCACTACCTGTTAGTGATCGGTGATCCTGATCCGTATAAGCTGGGATCAAAATGGCAAGTTATCCACAGCTCAAAATTCATTCTACGGTTGTTCTTTGGATAACTACCGGTTATACGCAGTAAAAGAGGGTAGTTATCCACAAAATAAACGAGCGGGAAAGGATAAAATCAGCATGTTCCACTGGGGATCGTCACTATTTCGCGATCCCCAGCCCCCTTCAGATCGCTTTTTTCCAGCTTTCCAGCCAGGCTTCCGCGGGATCTTCAGGGATCTCATGATCCAGCACATCAATCTCCAGACGATCGCCGATCTGGCGGGCACCCTGAGCAATTAACAGGGCTTCAATCTGGCGGATCGCGCCACAAAAGAGATCATATTCATGATTGCCGAGTCCGATGGCACCAAACCGGACCTGCGAGAGATCGGGCTGGCTTTCCGTAATGGCTTCGAACAGCGGCAGCAGGTTATCGGGAATATCGCCTGCACCGTGAGTTGAACAGACCACCAGCCAGATACCCTCATGTGGCACTTCATCCAGCTCCGGGCCATGCAGCATCTGCGTTGAGAAGCCCGCTTCCTGTAATTTTTCTTCCAGATGTTCAGCCACATACTCTGCGCTACCCAGAGTACTGCCACTGATTAAGGTGATATCGGCCATCTTGCTCTCCCGGACATTAAGGCGAGCATTGTACGCTGTGATCAAGCGGTGATCCACCTGTGGACAACAGGGTTAATAGATTAAGAGAAGCGAACGCAGCCGTTGCCAGCCGCCACATTCGTCAGGGATAAGATTATGCACAAGGCGGAGAAGGATCAGGGCTTGATAGTGCGCATGATCGGGTTTTGCAGCGAGATCAGCGTTTCCGTCGACTGAATTTCATCTATGGTCTGGATCTTGTTGATCAGCACCTGCTGCAGGGCATCAATGGATCGGCACATCACCTTAATAAAGATGCTGTAGTGGCCGGTGGTGTACCAGGCTTCAACCACTTCATCCAGCGCATCCAGTTTGCTCAGCGCCGCCGGATAGTCACGCGCGCTCTTAAGGATGATGCCGATAAAACAGCAGACATCAAACCCCAGCTGGCGCGGATCGATATCAACCCGGGTGCCCAGGATAATGCCCGCCTGCTTCATCTTCTCCACGCGGACATGAATGGTGCCGGGGCTGACGTTAAACTGTTTTGCCAGCTCGGCGTAAGCAGTGCGCGCATTGTCGAGCAGGGCATTCAGAATGCCGCGATCCAGGTTATCGAGCTGCAGATGTTCGGCCATGGCCATCCTCGTTATTGGTCTGCTTAAGTAAACAAGGATGAATGTGCAGCAAAATAGTGGTTCAGGCAACTCCCGGCAGCGACGGGCGTCGCTGCCGGTTCACTTAGCGTTTGCGCCAGACGGTGACCTGCGCCAGCGTGTGCTGGAACTTGCGGGCCGTTTCGCGGATCACAAACGGTTTATCCTGCGGTTCATCGACCAGGTCGAAGTCGGCCGCCAGCAGACGTTGCAGTGCCTGTAGCGTCGTCAGTGCCTCACCGTTTTCACGCACGCCGCCCAGCCAGTTCTCCTTCGGCGTGAAATCCTCCAGCCAGGTATAGGGCGATGAGAGCACCAGAATGCCGCCCTGACGCAGCATCGGCGTGACATCCCGCAGGAAGCGTGCGGGATGACGCAGGCGATCGATCAGGTTGGATGCAAGTACCAGATCGTAACGGGCGGGTTGCGGCTTAAGGTTACAGGCGTCGCCCTGAACAAACTGAATCCGCTGCGCCAGTTCGCTCTCCAGCGCGAAATCTTTCAGGCGAACCTGGCGATACTCCACCAGATCGCCTTCCTGTGGCAGGAGATAACGGAAGTCTTCGCCGCTGGCCAGCTGAAGCGCCACATCGATGAAGCGCGCCGAGTAGTCCATGCCGGTGACACGTTCAAAGTGGCGGGCCAGTTCAAAACTGGCGCGTCCGGTGGCACAGCCGATATCCAGTGCCTCGCCGCGTGCCGTGGTGTAGTTCAGCGCCAGGTTTACCAGGCTTTCGGCATAGTTATCCACGCCGAAATAGCGCGGGCCATACTGGAAGTCGAGGTATTGCGACACCATGGCGTCAGATTCATACGGGTTCAGCGCCATGGTTTCCTGATGGCTGGAAACCACGTAGCGGAAACCGGCATGCTGGAAGAAGTGGCGGCGGAACGCATAGCGTGCCGATTTCAGCGCTTCGTTGCCGGTCGATATCCAGCTACCGCCTTTGATCAGCGAATGTTTGCCATCAAAGGTCGGGGTAGAGAAATCATCGTAAAGCGGGTGGACTTTAAAATCTTCAAAGCCGTTGGTCGGCGTGGTCGTCCACTGCCAGACGTTACCGACGATATCGAAGAAGTCACCCTGGGCGAAGAGATCGACCGGTGAAGAGGAAGCCCAGTACGCCAGGTTAATGTTACCCGGTGCCCGATCCCAATCCGGCTGATCGCCCGCGACCTGTTCGCGCAGCTGAGCCCACTCCGCTTCACAGGGGAGCTGAACACTCATTCCCGTCTGATCCGCTTTCCAGCGGCAGAAGGCCGCCGCTTCCAGCTGGTTAACCTCGGCTGGCCAGTCCCACGGCATCGCGACTTCTTCACACATCAGACGCAGTTTAAGCTGATCGGGCATCGCAGGCGTGCCGACCCAGAAGGTGGGCATCTCCGCTTTAGCAAACTGACACCAGCCCCAGCCTTCGTCATCCCACCAGCGAGCGTCCTGATAACCCCCCGCCTCAACGAACGCCAGGAATTCCGCGTTGCTGACCAGCATTTTGCTCGCCCTGAACGACTGCAGCGCGATCTGCTGGCGGCCATATTCGACATCCCAGCCATAGGTATCGTCGGTTTTACCCAGCGTGACGGTGCCGCCGGGCATCGGCAGCAGGGTATTGGCCGGAACAGCCTCGCGCTGGTGGCGCGCCATCGGGCAGACCGGCCACGCGGGCTGGGGTTTCACCCACCCGACCGGTAACTGGCGTATCAGTACGCTGGACGTTTCCAGATGAATACGCTCATGCTCAATGCCCATCAGGATCACCCAGGCCGGACTCTCCCAGGTGATCGGCAGAGTCAGCGGCAGGGTCTGGATCAGATCGCTGACCAGCGCTTTAACGCGCCCGCGGTATTCGCGGACTTCTTCGACAGTGGGCCAGTCATAGTGGCTGTCGTTGAGATCGTCCCAGCTCATCTCATCCACACCAATCGCCATCATCGCTTCGATACGATCGTCCAGACGCGCGTCGATAAGGCGTCCGGCCATCAGCTTATTAATGTAGAAGGTAGCGGTGTGGCCAAAATAGAAGATTAAAGGATGGCGCAGCGGAATGGCTTTGGTAAACCAGGCCCTGGAATCGGCCAGACAGGTAAACAGACTTTCATACTGTTCCCAGGTCTGGTGGAAATAGGCCAGCAATTCGGCACGTTTTTGTTCAATGTTATGGCCGGAGAGCAGTAGCGTTCGCGTCGGCGCAGGCAGATCGCGATGAGGTTGAGCAAGCGTCACAGGAAGCTCCAGATTGCTGAGTAAGTGAAACGGTAATTTACTATAGCAAATATGCATTTCTGCCCGATGACTTAACGCCGCCAGTGACGCAGCAGACGGCTTTTCATGCCGGTATCGAAACGCCAGATATGGTCGAAGATGCGCAGAATGCCTGGTTTCCCGTGGGCCGACATAGCCACGGCGTGAAAACGTTGCTGATTATTTCGCTGACGCGTTTTAATGGTCCCGATCACCTCTTCCGGCAGACGCTGGGCAATAAAATCGGAGACGATCACCGCATCGGCTTCCTGCCACAGGACGCCTTCCATTCGGGTCACAACGGAAGAGAGGCAGGCTGCCAGATCGGTGCCGCCGCGAAAGCGCTGACTGAGAAAGCGAATCGCCTGTTCCAGCCCGTCATCACCGGTCAGTTCATAGCCGATCACCTCATGCGCAAACAGCATGATGTAGCAGCGACGGCGATCGGCCAGCGCGACTTTCAGCAGCGCCAGACAAAACGCTTTGGCGCAGCGCTCATTGAAACCACCCATCGAACCCGAGGTATCGACGCAGACGATGAAAGGCCCACGCGGCTGCTCTTCATGCTGCTGGTGGCTGGCCGGACGCATCGTCACCTTTTCATGCCAGGCATCGCCCTGCAGCTTGTAGGTCAGCAGCCGTTTCTCTACCAGCCGCCGGTAAAACTCCAGCTCCAGTTCACTGATACTCAGCGCAGCTAACTCCGGCGGCAGCAGACGCAGCACGTCATCGCTCTGGTGAATGCCGCTGACCTCCTCCGGCACGGCCGCAGGTTCCTGCACCATATGGTGAAAGGCCTCCATAGGGGCATCCTGCGACGGCACCGATTTTGCCTCGCGGCTGCGACCCAGCTGCTGGGCCAGTTTCAGCAGCTCCGGCTGCTGCGCCAGAAAGTCGCCATATTGCAGCATCAGCTGATAGTCGCCAGGCTGCAGTGACGCTTTGCTCATGTCCCACAGCCGGCCAGCGGCGGCTTCGTCATCGTCGCCGAGAATCGGTGCCAGCTGACCGCTCAGCGCCATACGCTGCTGCAGTTCCGCCAGCAGGCGTTCGCGCTGCTGCTCCAGCAACGTTTGATTCAGCGTCAGGGTCTGTAAGGTCAGGCTCAGCCGCCAGCGCTGTAGAAAAAGCTGGTGCTGCGCGCTGCTGAGATGGCTGATATCGGTGTGCTGCAGCAGCCGGTTGGCTTCATCCAGAAAAGGGGAAGGCAGGCTTTCAAGCGCCTGAAGCGTGGCATTCAGCTGGTGGCTGAATTCACGATCGCTGAGGAGTTGTACCCGCTGGAACAGCTGAAACTCTTCGGCCAGCGTGGCCGGAACCGGCGTGGCTTTGAGCTCAGCGTTGATCTCCGCTCGCCAGCGTGGCACATCGCGCAACAGTGCTTTTTTCAGCCCGGGAAACTTTTCAAAAAACAGCGCCAGCTGTGGAGACGCCAGCAGGGCAATAATCAGCTCTTCAATCAGTTCGGTTTCACCCACGGAGAGCAGTGTGCTGAGCGTCTCCAGTGGGATCATTTACGCGCCTGTTTCAACTGTTCCGCCACATCCTGCAGGCTGGTTTCAACGCGCGCCAGCCAGTCATCACTGATAAACAGGCAGCGCTGATGCTGGCTGAACAGATGACGCTGCGACCGCAGTTCACTCTCCAGTGCATCCAGCGCTTCGGTGATCTCACCGGGCAGCGGCTCGCTATTGCTGACGCCAGGCAGTGTCAGACGCGACGATTGCAGGCTGACATCACGGATAGCCAGGCAGTGCTGCGCATCCACCTGTAAATCCAGACTCTGCGCAAAGCCAATTCCATTGAGCTTGCCGCGAACCTCGCCCCCTTTCTGCAGCCACTGATTCAGTGCATCACGCGCGATAACCAGATGTGTCACCTGCATATCATGCAGCATCAGCGGCTTTTGCAGCATCAGCGTCAGTTGCTCATCAGTGAAGCTTTCCGGCAGATCGTAATGGGGTTTGCGACTGAACATCCCACTGTGTTTTTCAAGGGTGATCGCCTGTGCGATGCTCTGTTGCTGCTGCAGAGCCATGCGACGCGCTTTTATCTGATGCAGTTTCAGCAGCATCGGCTGCTGCTGCCAGGCGTGCTGTGTCATCAGCTGATCGATTTCGCGCTCCAGCAGCTGCATGGACGCGACGTCGTGCCAGAGGCAATCTTTCAGCAGGATCAGGTCTATCGGCGCAATGGCGCTGCGGCCACTGTAAAAGGCGCTGGCCTGCAGCAGATGAATAGCTTTTTTCCAGCGACGATCGGAAATATAGGGCGCGGCGGGCTGGCTTTCCAGTTGCTGGCGCAGCTGATAAATCAGCTCGAACACCGCATCCGGGAGGCTGACCTGACTGATGCCGAGCTGCCACTGCGCATACTCCTCATCACTGATGCGCAGGGATTCCGCGACCGGATTGGTGTGCTCATCCTGCTGATGGGTCAGCATGCTGCGAAAGTTCTGCTTCTCATGCACATTATCCAGCCACAGGCGGATTAGCATCCGGTCATAGAGCGCTTCAAGGCCGCTGTCCGCTTCCGGCATTTCATTAGAGGCGGTGACCAGCAGACGCATCGGAATGGCCTCTTCGCTGTCGCCATTGCGGAAGCGGCGTTCGTTGATAGCGGTCAGCAGGGTATTCAGAATCGCCGGGCCGGCTTTCCAGATCTCATCCAGAAAAACAATCTCCGCGTCGGGCAGATAACCTTTAGTGAGGCGCTGATAGCGCCCTTCATCCTTCAGTGCCTGAATAGATAGCGGGCCAAACACCTCTTCCGGTGTGGAGAAACGGGTCATCAGATATTCAAAGGCGCGGGCGTGCTGAAAGGCATATTTCAGGCGGCGGGCAATCAGGCTCTTGGCGATGCCGGGCGGTCCCAGCAGGAACACGCTTTCACCGCTCAGCGCTGCCAGCAGGCAAAGGCGGATGGCATGATGTCGCTCATACAATCCTTTTTCTAACGCATTGCTAAGGCGAGAAATTCTTTCTGCCAAAAGATGGGGTTGAGCCATAATCACTTCAATGTCCTTACGATCGTCGGGCCGCCGCGCTTCAGCAAGCGCCTTACTCTATAGATCATCATGCGTGAAAGCGTTGATAGCTGTCAGCTTTTTTGTTTCATAAGGTTTGCCTGCTTTGAAAGCGGCGCTGATTAACGCTTTAATGCCTGAAACCACCCCGTTACCCTGGCAGACAGGCGAAGCGGGTATAGGAATTTTCGGCAAACCGTGCATACTGTGCGCTTTTTGATGGCCTGAGCGAGGGGTTGTTGCGCCTCTTAGACTCCAACAAAAGATAACTCTATGAGCTCGGATAATAAGCAGTCACTTCGCGGATTAACGCTGGCCGCTATTGGTGTTGTTTACGGGGATATCGGCACCAGTCCGCTGTATACCTTGCGTGAATGTCTCTCCGGACAGTTCGGCTTCGGCGTTGAGCGGGAAGCGGTGTTTGGCTTTTTGTCGCTGATTTTCTGGCTGCTGGTGCTGGTGGTATCACTGAAGTACATCAGTTATGTGATGCGCGCCGACAATGCCGGTGAAGGCGGTATTCTGACACTGATGTCGCTGGCGGGCCGCCATACGGGTGCACGCGCCACGGCAGTGCTGGTGATCATGGGCCTGATTGGCGGCAGCTTCTTCTATGGGGAAGTGGTGATCACGCCGGCCATTTCGGTGATGTCAGCCATTGAAGGTCTGGAGATTGCCGCGCCGTCGCTGGATCCCTTTATTGTGCCGATGTCGATTGCGGTGCTGACGCTGCTGTTTGCGATTCAGAAACATGGCACCGGCATGGTGGGCAAACTTTTCGCGCCGGTGATGCTGGTGTGGTTCCTGGTGCTGGCGATCCTGGGGGTCAGCGGCATCATGAAAAACCCGGAAGTGCTGCATGCGCTGAATCCTGCCTACGCGGTCGAGTTCTTCCTGCACTATAAATCTGTCTCATTCTTCGCGCTTGGCGCGGTGGTACTGGCGATTACCGGGGTTGAAGCGCTGTATGCCGATATGGGTCACTTCGGTAAAGTGCCGATCCGACTGGCCTGGTTCTCGGTGGTGCTGCCGTCGCTGGTCCTGAACTACTTTGGTCAGGGCGCGCTGTTACTCAGCGATCCCAAAGCGATTAAAAATCCCTTCTTCCTGCTGGCGCCGGACTGGGCGCTGATCCCGATGCTGATTCTGGCGACGCTGGCCACGGTGATTGCCTCACAGGCGGTGATCTCCGGCGTCTTCTCGCTGACGCGCCAGGCGGTGCGACTGGGCTATCTGCCGGGGATGCGTATCATCCACACCTCTGAGCGCGAATCGGGCCAGATCTATATTCCGGTGATTAACTGGGTACTCTACTTCGCCGTGCTGATTGTGATTATCAGCTTTGAGCATTCAAGTAATCTGGCTGCGGCCTACGGTATCGCCGTCACCGGCACCATGGTGCTGACCGCGATGCTCTCCTGTACCGTGGCGGTTAAAAACTGGCACTGGAATAAGCTGGCGGTTGCCGTCATCCTGGTACTGATGCTCTGTATCGATGTGCCGCTGTTTACCGCCAACCTGGTGAAAATCTTCTCCGGTGGCTGGCTGCCGCTCTGTCTCGGCCTGGTGATGTTTATCATTATGACGACGTGGAAAAGCGAACGTTTCCGCCTGCTGCGCCGCATGCATGAGCATGGCAACTCACTGGAGGCGATGATCGCGTCACTGGAGAAGTCGCCGCCGGTTCGCGTGCCGGGCACCGCGGTCTATATGTCGCGTGCGCTGAATGTGATTCCGTTTGCCATGCTGCATAACCTCAAACACAACAAAGTGTTGCATGAGCGGGTGGTGCTGCTGACGTTGCGGACGGAAGATGCGCCTTACGTGCATAACGTGCGTCGCGTGACGATTGAGCAGCTGTCGCCCACCTTCTGGCGGGTGGTGGCCAGCTACGGCTGGCGCGAAACGCCAAACGTCGAGGAGATTTTCCACCGCTGCGGGCTGGAAGGGCTCAACTGCCGCATGATGGAGACATCGTTCTTCATGTCGCATGAGTCGCTGATTATCGGCAAACGGCCGTGGTATCTGCGCCTGCGTGGCAAACTCTTCCTGGCGCTGCAGCGCAATGCGCTCCGTGCGCCAGACCAGTTTGAGATCCCGCCAAATCGGGTGATTGAGCTGGGCACCCAGGTCGAGATTTGATCTGCAGTGCCCGCCTTACGGGGCGGGCGCTGACCAGCGCAGCGTGACGCATAATCCGCCACCCGATCGCTGGCTGAAGCTGACCTGCATCCCGTGCAACTGGGCGATATTGCGGACTATCGATAATCCCAGCCCGCTTCCGCTTTTCTCCTGACCTGGCGGTCGCCAGAAACGTTCACCAAGCCGTTGCAGATCGGCTGCACTCAGACCTTCGCCGTTATCCTCTACCGACAGGCTGTTCGCCTGAAGCCGCACATCAACTTCGCTGCCCGCTGGCGTATAGCGAATGGCATTATCCAGCAGATTACGCACCAGCAGTGACAGTAACAGCGGATGCCCCTGAATCTGCGGATCGGCGTCAGCATGCAGCCGCAGCGTGACACCCGTTTTATCCGCCAGCGGCAGCTGTGCAGCCAGCGTCTCCTGGACCGTGCGTTTCAGCGCCACCGTTTCGAAGGCGCTGCGTGCATCATCTGCTTCAACCCGTGAGAGCGTCAGCAGCTGATCCACCAGCCGGGTTGCGCGGATAATGCCGGCATCCAGTTGCTGCAGCGCATGGGTTCGCATCACTTCATCATCTGCAGTCAGCTGGATCACCTCGCTTTGCACCTGCAGCGCGGCCAGCGGACTGCGCAGCTCATGTGCGGCATCAGAGGTAAAGCGCCGTTCACGCTGCATCATTGCGCTGATGCGGCTGAACAGACCGTTGAGCGCGACCATCAGCGGTTGCACCTCTTTCGGCACGCGGTCTGCCTGCAGCGGCGTATCATCATCGGGCGCGCGCTGCTCCAGCTGCTGTGCCAGCGTCTTCAGAGGGCGCAGTTCAGACCAGACCAGACCGATCAGCAGCAGCAACATAAAGGGCAGCGCGATCAGCCAGGGCAGCATGCTGGCTTTCATCAGATCCCGCGTCATGTCGTCACGGTATTCGGACTCCTGACCCACCACCACCCGGAACTGCTGGTCGGGCGTGGTCAGCCAGACAAACCGCCAGCGATCGTCATCATTGGTGAGCTGGCCCTCATGAAATCCCTGATACTCCGCCTCAAACGGCAGGTAGCGGCCATTGTCACCATCATTCATCACCTGCCGGCCGTCACGCGTGAAGACGGCAAAGGCCAGGGCGTCGTCATCCTGATCGCCGCGATGGTGGCGCAGTATCTCTTTGGTTTTAGGCAGAGTGGCGTTGTCCAGCGAGGAGAAATCCAGCGTCAGCAGACGCTTTGCCAGCAGCATCTGCTGGGTATCGAAGAGCTCATCAAGGGTTTCACGTGTCTGATGCCAGGCACTCAGGCTGGCGCTGGCCCAGCAGATCCCGAGCAGCAGCACAAAACCGATACCCAGCCGCAGAAACAGGCTCATTGATCGCATTCAGCCGCTCCCAGGGTATAACCGACGCCGTGCAGCGTGCGGATAAACTGGCTGCCCAGTTTTTTACGCAGATGATGAATGTGAACCTCTACCGCATTGCTGGAGACATCGGCGTCCCAGTTGTAGAGCTTCTCTTCCAGCTGGCTGCGTGTCAGCACCCGGCCCGGGTTTCGCATAAACAGTTCCAGCAGCGCCAGTTCACGGCTTTTCAGCGCAATCGTCTCACCTTCGCGCATCACACTGTGGCTGCCGGGTATCAGCACCACATTACCGTGACGGAGTTCGGGCTGCAGCTGGCCATGACGGCGGCGGATCAGCGCCTGTAAGCGAGCAGCCACTTCGGTTAAGGCAAAGGGTTTACACAGATAGTCGTCGGCTCCCAGCTGCAGGCCTTCGACCCGCTGATCGAGCGCATCGCGTGCGGTCAGTATCAGTACCGGTACATCTTTGCCCTGCTGTCGCCACTGCCGCAGAATATCGAGCCCATCCCGCTCGGGCAGTGAGAGATCCAGGATCACCGCATCCCAGGGCGCGGCCTCCAGCGCGTTAAAGCCCGCCTCACCAGAGGTAAACCAGTCAACGCTGAAGCCCAGTTTACTCAGCCCCGCCTTGATACCGTCGCCAATTAAACGATCATCTTCAATCAGTAAAATACGCATCACGTCTCCCTGTTCCGATAGCGCTTTATACGAAGCAACTTCCTGCTTGTACAGCTGATTTCGGCGAAAGTAGCTTATTTTTGCCTCTTAAGAAGCTGTTAAGAACTTTATGGTCAACTAAGCTCAACAAGACGAACCACATCATGGAAAAGAGGTGACAAAATGAAAAAGCACGCTGCAATTCTGGCCGTCGTAATGCTGGCTTCCGCCCCGGTTTTCGCTGCACAGCAGGGTGGGTTTGTTGATCCCAGTGCACCAGCCGCACAGACGCAGGCAGCAGCCGGTCAGGGTGGTTTCAGTGCCGATCACACCAGTGTGGTGACCGTAAAGCAGGCTGAAGAGATGAAAGATGACAGCTGGGTCACCGTGCGCGGTAAGCTGGAGAAACAGATCGGCAACGAAGATTATCTGTTCCGCGACCAGACCGGCACCATGAAAGTCGAAATCGACCACAAGCACCGGAACGGCCAGACTATCTCACCTAAAGACAACGTCGAGCTGACGGGTGAACTGGATAAAGATTTCAACAGCATTGAGATGGACGTTAAGCAGGTTAAGAAACTGCCTTAATCCTCTCCTCCGGGGCCGCGTTCGCGGCCCTTGTTTCTGCCCGTCCCCCGACTTAATACAAATTTCTCCCCGCGTGAGCGAAACGTTTCGATAGCGATCACAGATTTCTTCTTTGCCGGTTGAGTTGATGACGGCTTTTCATACACTCCTGACAGCGAAACGTTTCGCTGTGGAGTGAAAAGATGAAAAAAGGTCGCTTGTTAAACGCTGAACTCTCTCATGTGATTGCCCGCCTGGGACACACGGATACGCTGACGATTGCTGATGCAGGCTTGCCGATTCCGGCCGGACCGCAGCGCATCGATTTAGCGCTCACGCCGGGTACGCCCGATTTTATGCAGGTGGTTAATGCTGTCGCACTGGAGATGCAGGTAGAGAGCGCCCTGATCGCGGAAGAGATTAAGCAGCATAATCCGCAACTTCATAGCGCGCTTGTCGCCGTGCTCGAAGCCTTGCAACAGCACCAGGGGAATATCATCACCATCAGCTACACCAGTCATGAACAATTCAAACAACAAACGCAGCGTAGTCAGGCGGTCATTCGCAGCGGAGAGTGCTCTCCGTTTGCGAATGTCATCCTCAGCGCCGGTGTGACCTTCTGAGGCCGCTATGCAACCTTTACTGCAACTCGACGGCATTGAAAAATCTTTTCCGGGTGTGAAAGCCCTCAAGGGGGCGTCGCTGAATGTCCGGGCAGGACGCGTGATGGCGCTGGTGGGCGAGAACGGCGCAGGCAAGTCCACCATGATGAAAGTGCTGACCGGCATCTATCAATATGATGCCGGTACGCTGCGCTGGCTGGGCAAAGAGACCCGTTTCAGCGGGCCGAAAGCGTCTCAGGAAGCGGGTATTGGCATCATTCATCAGGAACTGAACCTGATCCCTCAATTAACCGTGGCGGAGAATATTTTTCTCGGCCGCGAATATGTCAGCCGTTTTGGCCGTATCCAGTGGCCGCGCATGTATGCCGAAGCCGATGCGCTGCTTAAACGGCTTAATCTGCGCTTCAACAGCCACAAGCTGGTGGGGGATTTGTCGATTGGCGATCAGCAGATGGTCGAAATCGCCAAAGTCCTGAGCTTTGAGTCGCAGGTGATCATCATGGATGAGCCGACCGATGCGCTGACCGATACCGAAACGCTGTCGCTGTTCCGGGTGATCAACGAACTGAAAGCGCAGGGCTGCGGCATCGTCTATATCTCGCATCGCATGAAAGAGATCTTTGAGATCTGCGATGACGTCACGGTGTTCCGCGACGGTCAGTTTATTGCTGAACGCCCGGTCAGCGAGCTGACTGAAGAGAGCCTGATCGAGATGATGGTCGGCCGTAAGCTGGAAGATCAATATCCCCATATTAATCAGGCACCAAGCGACGTGCGGCTGAAAGTGGAGAACGTCAGCGGACCGGGCGTGGATAACGTCAGTTTCAGCCTGCGTAAAGGTGAAATCCTTGGGGTTTCCGGCTTAATGGGCGCGGGCCGTACCGAACTGATGAAGGTGCTTTACGGCGCCCTGCCGCGTCGCGAAGGCACACTGTGGCTCAATGGTCGGGAAGTGGTGACGCGCTCACCGCAGGATGGGCTGGCTAACGGCATCGTCTATATCTCCGAAGATCGTAAGCGCGATGGCCTGGTGCTGGGCATGTCAGTAAAAGAGAACATGTCGCTGACAGCGTTAGGCTATTTCAGTCACGGCAGTGGCACGCTGAAACATGCGGCAGAGCAGCTGGCCGTGGGCGACTTTATCCGGCTGTTTAACGTTAAAACGCCTTCAATGGAGCAGCCCATTGGTCTGCTTTCGGGCGGCAACCAGCAGAAAGTGGCGATTGCCCGCGGGCTGATGACCCGGCCTAACGTACTGATTCTGGATGAACCGACACGCGGTGTGGATGTCGGCGCGAAGAAAGAGATCTATCAACTGATTAACCAGTTTAAAGCCGAAGGGCTGAGCATCATTCTGGTCTCCTCGGAAATGCCGGAAGTGCTGGGCATGAGCGATCGGATTCTGGTGATGCATGAAGGCCGTATCAGCGGCGAATTTACCCGAGAAGAAGCCACTCAGGAGAACCTGATGGCAGCCGCCGTAGGCAAGCAACACAGCGAGGATTTAGTGGTATGACGACCCAAACTTTACCTGCCAGCCGTCGCTGGTTTAGCAAAAGCTGGCTACTGGAACAGAAGTCGCTGATTGCGCTGATGGTGCTGATCGCCGTGGTGGCCAGCCAGAGCCCGAACTTCTTTACCGTGGCGAACCTGTTCAACATTCTGCAGCAGACCTCGGTTAACGCCATTATGGCGGTCGGGATGACGCTGGTGATCCTGACTTCTGGTATCGACCTCTCTGTGGGATCGCTGCTGGCCCTGACTGGCGCGGTGGGTGCGTCGCTGGTGGGTATGGAGGTCAATGCCCTGGTCGCGGTGGCGGCGTCGCTGGCGCTGGGAGCGGCAATCGGTGCCCTGACCGGCACCATTGTGGCGCGCGGCAAAGTGCAGGCGTTTATCGCCACGCTGGTCATGATGCTGCTGCTGCGTGGTGTCACCATGGTCTACACCGATGGCAGTCCGGTAAACACGGGTTTTAATGCCAATGCCGATCTGCTGGGCTGGTTTGGTATTGGTCGTCCGCTGGGTGTCCCTGCGCCGGTCTGGCTGATGGCGCTGGTCTTTATTGCTGCCTGGTACATGCTGCAGCACACCCGTCTGGGTCGCTATATCTATGCGCTTGGCGGTAACGAAGCGGCAACGCGTCTCTCCGGCATCAATGTGAATCGCGTCAAAATCATCGTCTATTCACTGAGTGGCATGCTGGCAGCGCTGGCAGGCACCATTGAAGTGGCGCGCCTTTCTTCGGCACAGCCGACAGCGGGTACCGGCTATGAGCTGGATGCGATTGCTGCGGTCGTGCTGGGCGGAACCAGCCTGGCAGGCGGTAAGGGCCGTATTTTCGGCACCCTGATTGGCGCGCTGATCCTCGGCTTCCTGAACAACGGCCTGAACCTGATGGGCGTCTCTTCGTACTACCAGATGATCGTTAAGGCGGTAGTAATCCTGCTGGCGGTGCTGGTAGATAATAAAAGCAGTAAATAACTCTGACCTTACACAGGATGACATGATGAAAAAGTTAACCGCACTGGCCGTGATCCTTGGCGCAACGCTCAGTACCAGCGCTATGGCTAAAGATACTATCGCGCTGGTGGTTTCAACCCTGAATAACCCGTTCTTTGTTTCGCTGAAAGAGGGCGCGCAGAAAGAAGCGGACAAACTGGGCTACAACCTGGTGGTGCTGGATTCACAGAACAACCCGGCGAAAGAGCTGGCTAACGTGCAGGATCTGACGGTTCGCGGCACCAAACTGCTGCTGATCAACCCAACCGACTCTGATGCTGTGGGCAATGCGGTGAAGATGGCTAACCAGGCGAACATCCCGGTGATCACGCTGGATCGCGTTGCGGCACAGGGCACCGTTGTCAGCCACGTCGCCTCCGATAACCGTTTCGGCGGTAAAATGGCCGGCGACTTCATCGCCAAAAAAGTCGGCGAAAGCGCCAAAATTATCGAACTGCAGGGCATTGCCGGGACTTCTGCCGCCCGTGAGCGTGGCGAAGGCTTCAAACAGGCCGCTGATGCGCATAAATTCCAGATCCTCGCCAGCCAGCCTGCCGATTTTGACCGTACCAAAGGTCTGAACGTCATGCAGAACCTGCTTCAGGCACACCCGGACGTTCAGGCCGTATTCGCTCAGAACGACGAAATGGCACTGGGTGCACTGCGTGCGCTGCAGACCGCCGGTAAAACTGGTGTGATCGTCGTTGGTTTTGACGGTACTGCTGATGGCGTTAAAGCGGTAGAAGGTGGCAAACTGTCCGCGACCGTGGCACAGATGCCAGACAAAATTGGCATGATCGGCGTAGATACCGCTGATAAAGTGCTGAAGGGTGAAAAAGTGAAGGCGATCAATCCGGTCGACCTGAAGCTGGTCACTCAATAACTCAAAGAAAAGCAGGGCACTGCGCCACCCTCCTGGTGGCGCACTTATTCCGGACTCCCCTAATGAGCAAAAACGCAAAACTGGCCGTTCTTGGCAGCATTAACGCTGACCACATCCTTAATCTGGCGCACTTTCCTCGTCCCGGTGAAACGGTGATCGGGCAGAATTATCAGATTGCGTTTGGCGGTAAGGGTGCGAATCAGGCTGTCGCCGCCGGTCGTGCTGGTGCCGATATCGCATTTATCGCCTGTGTGGGCGCTGACGACATTGGTGAACGTGTTCGTCAGCAACTGGCCCAGGACAATATTGATACCACGCCAGTCGAAGTGGTCGAGGGTGAGTCAACCGGCGTGGCGATGATTTTCGTCAATGGTGACGGTGAGAACAACATCGGCATCTACTCCGGTGCAAACGCGGCGTTAACACCCGCCTGCGTGACGCGCCATCAGCAGATTATCGCCGACGCCGATGCACTATTAATGCAGCTGGAATCACCGCTGGAAAGTGTGCTGGCCGCCGCGACGCTTGCCCGACAGCATCAGACGCAGGTTATTCTCAATCCTGCACCCGCCACCCAGCTCTCAGATGAACTGCTGGCGTTGATCGACATTATTACCCCGAATGAAACCGAAGCCGAGAGTCTGACCGGCATTGCGGTCAGCAACGATGAAGATGCCGCCCGCGCTGCGGCAGTACTGCATGCGAAAGGTATCGGCACGGTTCTGATTACTCTGGGTCGCCGCGGTGTCTGGCTGAGCGAGCAGGGAGAAGGTCAGCGTATTACTGGCTTCAGTGTTAAAGCTATCGACACCATCGCGGCGGGCGACACCTTTAATGGCGCCTTTATCACCGCGCGACTGGAGCAGAAAACGATGTATGACGCGGTGCGGTTTGCCCATGCCGCCGCTGCTATCGCCGTTACCCGCTCGGGAGCGCAGCCCTCCGTGCCGTGGCGCGCGGAGATCGATGAATTTTTGCAGCAGCAGGGCTAAGCATTTGAGCACCATGAAAGATGTCGCTCGCCTGGCGGGCGTCTCTACCTCCACTGTCTCGCACGTTATCAATAACAATCGCTTTGTTAGTGAAGGCGTGCGCGAAAAAGTTGAGCAGGCCATCCGCCATCTGAATTACGCCCCCTCTGCGCTGGCGCGCAGTCTGAAAATCAATCAGACGCACACGATCGGTATGCTGCTGACCACCAGTAGTAACCCATTTTATGCCGAAGTGGTGCGGGGTGTGGAGGAGAGCTGCTATCAGCGTGGCTACAGCCTGATTCTCTGTAACACGGCAGGTGATGAACAGCGGATGAACCGCAGCCTGGAAACGCTGATGCAGAAGCGCGTCGACGGTTTATTGATCATGTGTACGGAAAGTCACCTGCCCTCGGCCGACATTCTGAACCGTTATCCCTCTATACCTGCCGTCATGATGGACTGGGCGCCGTTTGAAGGCCGTGGTGACATTATTCAGGATAACGCGCTGCTGGGCGGGGAGCTGGCGACTCAGCATCTTATCGACAGTGGTTATACCCGCATCGCCTGTATCGCCGGTCCACAGGATAAAACCCCGGCTCGTATGCGCCTGGAAGGTTATCGCAACGCCATGACAAAGAGTGGCCTGGCGATTCTGCCCGGCTATGTGGTGAATGGTGACTTTGAATTCCAGGGAGGCTACAACGGGATGGTCGAACTGCTGGCGCTGGAAACGCCGCCGGAAGCGGTTTTCACCAGCAACGATGCCATGGCGGTGGGCGTTTATCACGCACTTTACCAGGCCGGCATGCAGGTTCCGCAGCAGATGGCGGTAATGGGATATGACGATATCGAACTGGCGCGCTATCTCACTCCGCCACTGAGTACCATTCATCAACCGAAAGATGCGCTGGGTGAACTGGCGATAGACACCCTGCTCCATCGTCTCAGCAATCCCGACGCCAGTCAGCAAACGCTGGTGCTGACGCCGGAACTGGTGGTACGTGGATCGGTTTAGCGCTTTTTCTTTTTGTCGCGATTACTGATCAGATTACGGCCATCGCCGTTTTTCAGCAGCATAAAGGTCAGCGCCGACAGTACTGTTACCACGCCCATGGTCATAAACGTGGCGTGGAACTGTGAAATGGTGCTGGTTTCAAACTCCTGGTAGAAGCGCAGCACCGCGGCGCTGACGGCCACACCAAAACTGATCGCTAGCTGCTGAGTCACGGCCAGCACGCTGTTACCACCGCTGGCGTTATCATCATTCAGATCGGCCAGGGTGATAGTATTCATGGCGGTAAACTGCGTAGACATGGCCATGCCGAGAATAAACAGCGGAAGTAATAGCACGATGATGCTTTCAGCGGGCGACTGCAGAGAGAAGCTGGCGATCAGAATGCCAATAATGGCGGTAATGCCAACAAGCAGGCGGCGGTAACCCAGCCAGCGCAGCAGTTGCGTCACCGTCGACTTCGCCAGTATTGAACCAATGGCGATGGGTGCCATCATGCAGCCCGCGATAATCGCTGAATAGCCAAAGCCGACCTGCAACATGAGCGGCATCAAAAAGGGCACACAACCGGTGCCAAGACGTGACGCGATGTTGCCACCGATGCCCACTGAGAACGTCCGGGTTTTAAACATCGGCAGATTGATCAGTGGCGAAGGGTGATTTCGGGCATGCACTATATAAAGAAGCAAAAGCACAATCCCGCTGAGTAATATCCCGCCCGCCAGCCAGGCGGAAACAATCCGCTCGCCAAACAGCTCAATCCCAATCGAGATCATCACCAGTCCGGCCCCAAACAGTAAGAAGCCGAAAAAGTCGAAGCGGCGCTTCGGCGTGGTGAAGTCCGGCATATATTTGCGTGCGTAGATAATGCCGAGAATGCCAATCGGGATATTAATCAGGAAAATCCAGTGCCAGGTCGCGTAGGTCACCAGCACGCCGCCCAGCATTGGCCCCAGTATCGGGCCAACTAATCCCGGCATGGTGACAAAGTTGAGCACCGGCAACAGCTCACTGCGCGGATAGGCGCGTAACAGCGCCAGTCGCGCGACCGGCATCATCATTGCGCCACCGACGCCCTGTATGATGCGCGAGATGACCAGTACCTGGAGTGTGGGAGAAAGTGCACAAGCCAGCGAGCCCAGGGTGAACAGCGAAACGGCAACGATAAATACCTTGCGCGTGCCGTAGCGATCGGCGAGCCAGCCGCTGACCGGAATCAACATAGCGACAGTCAGGGTGTAACTGATGACGGCGGATTGCATGGCCAGAGGAGAACGGTCGAGGCTGGTGGCGATAGCGGGCAGGGCAGTATTCAGTATGGTGGCGTCGAGTGACTGCATGAAAAAGGCCATGGCAGCTATCCATGGCAAACCAGCCATGCTGCGCGCGGATTTTATCATTGAGTATCCTTCCTGGGGTTATCCTGCGAGAAGAAGCAAAATAATAGCACCCGCATTAAGCAACGGCAGGTCTCTTTACAACGTTTAATGGCGATTTTTGTGCGTTATTCCGTCATGAAACGTCTCTTTTTAAGCCGTTCGTTTAAAAAAGATGCGCTCAGCAAATTAATTCAAAGAAACGCTTGTCAGCCCGCGGAAACTCCCTATAATGCGCCTCCATCGACACGGAACACCGGCAACGGGAAGCGGGTTGAGAGGCACAGGAGACTGCGCCG
>NZ_LGYX01000006.1:0-121233 GCF_001264395.1 Pantoea sp. CFSAN033090
CTGCCATAAAAATATCTATATATATATCAACTACTTATTTTTTGTTTTTGGGTGGGTTTGTTTATTTTAAAATAAAAAAAGATCTTCACATTTACTTCATAATTTTTTTATTCAAAAAAATCAATAAGATGTTAATTATTATTTTTCTCACATCAGTCAGCAACACCTATTGATTGAAAAACAGTGGAGATGTATATTCTAAGTCTAATTTTTAAGTCAGTAATATTGAGGATTCAAATGAAATACTTGACCAGCTTAACAGTTTTTGCGGTGCAAACTCACATTGAGTCAGCAGAATTAAAAAAATCAAAAACCTACAAATAAAATTATGGTGATGGTTTTCAAGTTGGTTTTTTGCCAGTGTTATACACTTAGTCATTTTAAGGATGAGTCGTAATAAGTAAGCAGCTCAAAACACGTTATCGACAACATATATCACTTCTTTGTGGGAAAAATATAATGACATCTTGGGTTTTATGTTTTTTAGCCATTACTGGTTTATCCAGTTGTCATGATGACAATTCGCAGGAGAAAATTGTGCCTACTCAGGTCGGTACCGTGACATTAAAAGCCCAGCAGTTTATATACACCAGTGACCTTACTGGGCGCACTACAGCAACGATGATTTCGAGCGTAATACCTCAGGTGGGCGGAATTATTCAACGCCGTCTGTTTAAAGAAGGTGATGACATTAAAGCTGGGCAACCGTTGTACCAGATTGATGCTTCAAGTTATAAAGCCGCCTATGATCAGGCGGCGGCAACACTGCTAAGTGCTAGAGCGCTAGCCAAAGCCGACTGTCAGAAAGCCAAAAGATATTCTATTCTTATAAAGGAAAAGGGTGTTTCAAAACAGGATGCAGAAGACGCGGATGCTACCTGTAGAGAAGACAGAGCCAGTGTGGCTGAAAAAGCAGCGGCGCTGGAGTCTGACAAAATTAACCTCGACTGGACACGGGTAACGGCGCCAATTTCCGGGCGCATAGGTATATCAACGGTTACCCCGGGTGCCCTGGTTACAGCAGATCAAACAACTGCATTAACTACAATTACTGTTCTCGATAGCATGTACGTTGATCTTACGCGATCCAGCGTTGATCTTCTTCTGCTGCGTAAAAAAGCGCTTTCTAATAATGATAGTACTCTTGATGTTTCTCTGACACTTGAAGACGGATCGGTTTATGCTGAGAAAGGGAAGCTTGAATTAACTGAAGTATCTGTAGATGAATCAACGGGTTCTGTCACTCTACGGGCTTTATTCCCGAATCCTCAACATATTCTCCTCCCAGGCATGTTTGTACATGCTCGCGTCAATGAAGGCATTATTGAGAATGCTATTCTGGTACCACAGCAGGCTGTCGTGCGTGATCCGAAAGGTAATGCAACAGTTATGGTTGTCGATGCAACTAATAAAGTTGCAGTGCGTAATGTAGTGGCAACAATCACTTCAGGGGAAAATTATCTAATAAGTAGTGGGTTAAGTACAGATGAACGCATCATTGTTGAAGGTACAACTAAGGTTAAAGCAGGTGAGGTTGTTGTACCTGTAGAATCCAAGGTTGAAGTAACCGAGCCAGCGAAGACAGAAGGAGCAGCCTAATGTTTTCAGGCTTCTTTGTACATCGACCAATTTTTGCTTGGGTGATTGCTCTGCTTATAATGATGGCAGGAGCTATTGCGATTAAACTGACCGCGGTTGCGCAATATCCTGAAGTCTCCCCTCCTTCGGTGAGAATTAAAGCCACCTATACAGGGGCATCAGCACAAACTATCGAGAACAGTGTGACTCAGGTTATTGAGCAACAGCTCACTGGCCTTGATAATCTACTCTATTTCACTTCGACCAGTAGTTCCTCCGGAACAGCACAGATCACAGTAAGCTTTAAACTGGGGACTAATCCTGATACCGCTCAGGTTCAGGTTCAGGATAAACTCCAGCAGGCTGAGTCACGACTGCCAACCGAAGTGCAGGAAGCAGGCATTACGGTGACCAAGTCGCAGTCCGACTTCCTGATGATTGCGGCCCTTTATGATAAGACGGATAGAGCATCCAGTGGTGATATTGCCGACTGGCTAGTCAGTAATATTCAGGATCCACTGGCACGTATTTCTGGTGTTGGAAGCCTTAACATCTTTGGAAATGAGTACGCAATGCGTATATGGCTGAATCCAACAAAATTGGCGGCTTACGGTTTGATGCCATCTGATGTGGAGTCAGCAATTACTTCACAGAACGTCCAGCTTTCTGCAGGTAGCGTGGGTACAGCACCGACAACTTCCACACAGCAAATAGCTGCAACAGTTCAGGCTGAATCCCGTCTTCAGACTCCCGAGCAATTCCGTAATATCATCGTAAAAAGTGAGGCTGATGGTTCTGCTGTACGCATTAGAGATGTGGCTCGCGTTGAAATGGGCAGCCAAGATTACATCTCCACATCACGGCTCAATGGGCATCCGGCCGCAGGTCTTGCTGTCCAATTGGCCGCAGGAGCCAACGCGATGGATACCGCAAAAGCGGTGAAAGACATGATTGAAAAATATCGTGCCAGCATGCCCTCAGGCTATGAGATTGCATACCCTAAAGACACTACTGAATTCATTAAATTGTCAATTCAGGATGTAGTAGTAACGTTGCTCATTGCTATTCTCCTGGTTATTGGGGTCATGTACCTTTTTCTGCAAAACGTTCGCGCAACCCTGATCCCTGCGTTGTCTGTACCGGTTGTTCTGCTGGGTACATTTGGCCTGATTTCATTGTTTGGCTACACAATCAATACGCTAACACTTTTTGCTATGGTTCTAGCCATTGGCCTATTAGTTGATGATGCGATTGTGGTGGTCGAAAATGTTGAGCGAATAATGAGGAATGAGAAGCTAAATCCCCGTGAAGCCACAGAAAAATCAATGGGAGAGATTTCAAGCGCACTTATTGCTATTGCCGTCGTGCTTTCCGCAGTATTTCTTCCAATGGCCTTCTTTGGCGGGTCTACAGGCGTCATCTATCGTCAATTCTCTATAACCCTGATTTCTGCGATGGGATTGTCGGTAGTCGTAGCGCTTACCCTGACACCCGCATTGTGTGGGACATTACTCCGCCAGAGTACCCCACATAATAAAGGCTTCTTCGGTCGATTCAACCGGACCTATTCTGTAACAGAAAAGCATTATAAGCGTGGGGTTGCTAAAGGTTTTAAACACCCTGCAATCATGATGTGTGGATATGCAGTACTGGCTATAGTTATGGGATTTCTAATGGTGCATCTGCCAACCAGTTTTCTGCCTAATGAGGATCAGGGGCAGGTTATGGTTCAGTTCACCTTACCCCCGGGTGCAAGTGTTAACCGCACTAACAAGGTAAATACCGAAGTTAGTAACTGGTTCCTGAAAAATGAAAAACAAAATACTGATGCAGTCTTTTCCGTAACTGGTTTTAACTTCAGTGGCAATGGCGATAACGTTGGTATGGCTTTCATAGCGCTTAAAGACTGGAATAGCCGGCCAGGGGACGCCAACACTGCACAGTCTATTGTGAAGCGGGCCAACAAAGAGCTATCAAAAGTCACGGATGCCCAAGTGGTAGCTATGATACCGCCTGCTGTTTCAGGTATGGGCCAAAGTAATGGTTTTACGTTTGAACTGATGTCCGAAGGTAGCACTAGCCATGCTGACCTTCTCAAAATGAGAGAGCAACTTATTAATGAAGCGAATGAAAGCGATGAATTACAGTCAGTACGTGCAGCAGACCTGCCGGAAACCCCTCAGTTAAAAGTTGATATAGATAATACCAAAGCGGCCGCGCTGGGTCTGGACATGAGTGATGTTACTGCAACGCTGAGTAGCGCCTGGGGAGGAGAATACGTAGATGACTTTATGGATCGTGGCCGTGTAAAAGAAGTATATATTGAAGGCGACATTCCCTTCCGTTCACAACCAAACGACCTTAATAAATGGTTCGTGCGAGGCACAAACAGCAGCGGCGATAGCGTAATGACTCCATTTTCTGCGTTTGCCACGACTCACTGGATATATGGTCCACAAACGTTGACCCGCTATAATGGAGTGACGGCGTTTGAGATTGATGGCGAGAATACAGACGGTTACAGCTCAGGCGCTGCAATGAGCAAGATGGCAGACCTCGCATCAAAACTTCCATCCGGCGCAACTTTTGCTTGGAGTGGCCTTTCACTGCAAGAGCAGTTAGCTAGTGGTCAAACCGGCACTCTGTATGCCATCTCTATAATGGTTGTATTTTTATGTCTAGCAGCCCTCTATGAGAGCTGGTCTGTACCATTTTCAGTGATAATGGTAATTCCTTTAGGCATTTTTGGCGCATCAACCGCTACATATCTACGAGGCTTGAATAACGACATCTATTTTCAGGTTGCCCTGCTAACTACCATTGGGCTGGCTTCCAAAAACGCAATTCTTATAATTGAGTTTGCTGAAGCATCAGTAAAAAGAGGAATGTCATTATCTGCTGCGGCTCTTTCGGCTGCGAAGATTCGCCTTCGTCCCATATTAATGACGTCTTTCGCCTTTATAGCTGGCATCATGCCATTGGCATTTTCTACGGGAGCGGGCGCAAACAGCCGTATAGCGATTGGTACCGGCATTGTTGGCGGTACGTTATCAGCTACTATATTGGCTATTTTCTTTGTTCCGTTTTTCTTTGTACTGGTGAAGCATTTTTTCACTCGAAATCGTGTAGATCAGGAGTAGTTAATGCTGCATCGTAGAAAATCCCTGTTTTTTAAAACTGCTATGCTGACAATTTTTATGACAGGTTGTGTTTCACTGGATCCACATTATCAACGTCCTCCGGCTCCTATTCCCAAAACATGGCCCGGGCAGGATGAGGACGCAACTGCTGAATCAGTATTAACGGACTGGAAGCATGTACTCTTAGACCCGCGCTTGAAAGTAGTTATTGAGCGAGCTCTGATTAGTAATCGTAATTTACAGGAGTCAATTGCGGATATAGAGGCAGCACGGGCTCTTTATGGAGAAGAACGAGCCGCTCTGTTTCCCACTTTGAATGCCGGATTAAGTTATACACGCAGCCATACCGCTTCAGAGGGTGTAACCACTTCGTCTGAAGCAGATAATTCAGTAAGCAGTTTCGAGCTTGATCTGTTTGGCCGGAACCGGAGTCTGGCTCGAGCGGCTAAAGAAACCTGGTTAGCAAGTGAGGCTACTTCACAAAACACACGTATTACGCTAGTAGCTGAAACTGCGACTGCCTGGATAACAGTGGCAGCAGATAAGAGCAATCTAAAACTTAGTCGAGATACTATGGACAGTGCGTCTGAAACTCTAGGCATTACTCAGATACAACAGAGAGAGGGGAGCGCATCGGAAGGAGATGTGAGTTCTGCTATGACAACTTACCAGCAAGCTCGCGCAAGTGTAGCAGCCTATCAAACGTTAGTAACTCAGGATTCAAATGCGCTAAATCTTCTTGTAGGTGAAACAGTACCGCAAAATCTGTTGCCCGGCAGGATTGAAACCCTTTCGCCCCATGCTATAACCTTAGTACCTGCCGGGCTGTCTTCTGATGTTTTATTACGTCGTCCGGATGTTATTGAGGCAGAACATAGTCTGAAAAGTGTAAATGCTGATATTGGTGCGGCCCGAGCTAACTTCTTCCCCACTATATCACTAACAGCAAGTGCAGGTATGGGCAGCAGTTCATTGTCAAATCTATTCAGCCACGGAGGCAATGTCTGGTCATTTGCACCGAGCCTGACATTACCTCTTTTTACCGGGGGCAGTAATATGGCACAGCTGCAGTATGCCAATGCGGAGAAAAAAGGTCTAATAGCCGCTTATGAAAAGGCAATACAAACTGCATTTGAGGATGTGGCTGATGCACTGGCCCGCCGAGATACAATCAATGATCAAATGAATGCTCAGGAACTTGCTGTTATTTCTGCCCAGCACAGTTTCGATATATCTCGCCGCAGCTTTGAAGTAGGAACTGGAGATTACCTGACGGAATTAACTGCCCAGCGGACGCTGTGGTCGACCCAGATTGAATTAGTCTCCTTGCAGCAAACTGACTTTGAAAATCGGATAACGCTTTGGGAGTCCTTAGGGGGGGGATAAGATAGTAAATTAATTAACGCTCAATTTTGGAACTCATTAATCAGAATGATATAAAGGACATAATGCCATAAGAAAACCTGACTTATATCCTGAGTACAGGAGGATTCTGTGGCCATAATACAATTTTTTAAGGAGGAATCGAGCGGCCAGAGCAACGATAAAAGCTATTGTATTAACTAATTTTTCGGGAGTTTTGGCATTGTATGAAACTGATTTGTTATGTCGAAAATTAAACGGTGGCACAGTAATCAGGACTTACTTGATCCGAAGGCGGGGCCCCAAGTGACGAAAGGGTATTTCAGGAAACTCAGCTTTCCGTAAAGAACTCTGAATGTGATAATCAGTGAAGCCATCTTACCATTACAGAATTTCGCAAAGTAAATATTAAGCATGGTGTATTTACCTGTGGTAACAATATCAGTAAGTAGCAAGACGAGTGATTATCATCAAGAGCATTATGCCATAATTCATCATTATCTTTTGATATTTACACGGCAGATAAAACAGCGCGATGCGATAGATGTAACTGAAATTTTCGACAATTAAGCTCTGAATGCTCCTATAGGAGCCAGCTATCGCATGTTTATACTAACGTGGGTGGTAACATTTTATTAATGTGCTATCACTATTATTACACACAATTGTTCATATCTTAAATTGACAGGAGGGTCCTGTATAATTAAGGTTATTATGTATCTCATTTTTCTCAATCAACACTGATAGCCATTCCATAGTCTGTTCTTTTTCAGACGGAAGAGTTAAGGATGAAATTTATGAATTTTGAAAATACATATCCCCCCCCTATAGCAGACCTCAAAATTCTGTACACTTATAATCATTTTAATTCTATGCGTAAACCGCCTCAGCAAGAAGGAACAGGAGGTGTATCACCTTACAATGCTGAAAGATTTTGCGGTGGTGGATATTCATTCCATCCTGATTGGCACTTTAGAGAGGTGAGAGCAGCACGGGCTGTTAGGTCTTCGAGCTCAGGTGGTATGTCAGAAGTCTATTTTGAGACAGCCTTTATATGTAATGGTTGGAGGGAAATCACAGGTTCCAGGCTGGTTGAAGAAAAAAAGATTCTAGATTATAAGAACTTCACGCATGCGGGACTAAAGGAAAACGTTGATATACATGAAAAACTCAAGAAACTCAAAGACCCAATCGACCTTGCATTAATAAATTTCTTTTCGCAAAATATTGAAGCTCCTTTAGTTCTCCATGTTATTGAAATATTTAACCGTAATATTAAAGTTGATGGTTATGTGGTAAATGACAATGCCGAACACGATTTTATGGTTTATAAAAAAAAGTCACTGAACAGCTTCATATTCCTTACGCTTACTGTTGAACATTTTACTGCATTGGGGGTCAGAAATTAAATGAGCGCCATGATATCACGCCGAAAATTCCTGTTCACAGCAAGTGGATTAGCAACTGCCATGATACTTCCCGAGTCATCGCATTTTCGGGAAAAAACTGGAGCTGTTTTCAAAGCGGGGACTGGTCTTGCCTGGTTAAAATTCCCCACGTCAAGCTGGCCACTGGAGGGCTATACTGGGCAGCATGACCCGCTGGCAGTAAGGGTTCTGCTAATGGATGATGGCAGAATTCGAACTGGAACGGCAGTAGTTGATACCACTTCTATTTCACAAGATATGGTCACCATCATGAAAGGCATCCTCTTTGAGGTAGCTCAGGTCCATCCCCATAACTCTTTAATTTATGCCAGCCATACATTCTCTGCTCCGCATATTCTGCCCAGTGAACACTTGCCAAAAGACTTAAGCAAATCTAATCTTTCCATCATAATTCGCTCTTTTGAAGCCGCTATGCGAGAGGCAGCTACACGTGCCGCCAATACTCTTCAGCCAGCCACTATAGGTTTTAACTCGGGGATCAGCAGAATAAATGTAAATCGTGATATGCCTGGTAAGCAGGGTTGGTGGCTACAGGCTAACGATAGTGGCTATAGCGATTCCCAATTAAATGTAATCCGTATCAATAACATCAAAGGTGAAGCCCTAGCGATACTGATTAATTATGGAGTTCAGTCATCAATAACCGAAGACGTCAAGCTTAGCAACGGTAATAAATTGGTTTCTTCAGATTTAGCTGGCGCAGTTTCACGGAATGTAGAAGATCATTTTGATGGTAAAATAGTGGCTTTTTTTCTGATAGGTGCCGCTGGTGACCAGAGTCCTATTTTTCAGGGTAACCGATGTATCATCAAGGAAGATGGTACCCAACAGCGAATAGATATTCATGAACAAGCTTATACACTGCTAGCATTGTTATCAGACAGGCTGAGTGGTGATGTTGTGCGTATCTGCGATGCCATAGATGGATATTCTATGCCAGAAATCCATATTTATAGGTATAGCGTGAAAGTTCCGGCTCTTAATTTCACACCAGAAAATGCAGCAAAAGTTCCACTAAGTTATTTCAGCTATAAACCGGCTGGAGAAGCTGATGTCCCAGTTATGGTAATGAGAATTGGCAAAATTGCCTGGGTTGGACTGCAGCCTGAGTTAGCGGCCAGTATTGGAGAGTATATTCACCGTCACTCCCCTTTCGCACTTACGCTGATAACCACTATGCTGGACGGAGCGGCTAAATATATGCCGGATGCTATAAGCTATGATCGCTTTACTTATGAAGCAAGGAGTTCTCCATTTGCAAAGGGTGCTGCTGAGCAACTTGCTGTGGTGATAATAAGTAAATTAAAAAAAGTCAAATTCATTGGGAGTGATTAATTTAAGTCAATATTCAGATTAAAAAAAGTGATTTTATGCAACACATCAAATTAAACCGGAGGTGAAACATGTCTGATATTTCAAGAAGAAAATTTATGCTGAGCGGAACGGCTTTGGCCGGAGCGATTTCTGCAGGAGTCTTAAAATCCGGAAAATCATTCGCAGAAGATCAAAATGGTTTTATGGTCGCATCTTCTACTATGAACTCTGACATCAATAATATGGAATTCAAAACCCCTGGACTCCAGCGTATTTATGCCCTTAATGAAGTAACGGGAGGGGGAGAAAAAGTTTACGGCATCGCCATCGAATATGACGTTGAGATTAATCCCGACAGTCTGTTACCCGATACCTATACCGCCAGCGTCATCCCCGCCGCAGAAGGTTACTTTCCAGGAATGCCTCAGGCAGGTGACAAAAATGCCACAAGTGCCGCCGCTAAACCTCGTATTATTGAACATTCCTACACAAATAACGTTCCGGCATTGCAGATTGATCACTCAAGTATGACTGGCCGATATGTCATAGTCGAGTTTAATCATAATCCGGACCTGAGTGTGCCATCCACAGACAGTGATAAAGTTACTCTTGTCCAGAATAAAAGTATAGCGACACTCTCAGGTATAATTTATGCACCCAGCAAAAAAATCTGGACGAATACAAAATCCAACGGCTTAAATGTCGTAATACGCAATATCGATAAGTGGGAACAAAACCATTGGTGGTGGGATGACACGCGCTCAGCCTGGCTCGAGTACAGTATTTACCTTCCTAAATCTTTCCTTGAACCCGGAGGCGAGAATAAATCCTTTCCCCTTGTCTTGGCCATAACACATTCCGGCACCAGTTATGACGGAACCTGTGCTCAAACGCTTACTGAACAGTGTATCGCCAGTATTTGGGGGTTGCCTGAGGAACAGGAGCGACATGAATGTGTCGTCATTACGCCACGCTATGAGCGCACAACAATGAATGATTACTGGGAGCATACAAGTGATGTGGAAAATACTTATCGGCTAGTTGAATCGTTTCTGACAAACACCTGGAATTACGGTAATCCTAATCTTGATGATAGGCGTGATAAAATTCTCAAGATTGATCCTTCAAAAGTCTATTGTACTGGGTGGTCAATGGGCGCAATGACATCACTCTGGCTTATGGCAAAACATCCAAAAACTTTTGCGGCGGGCCTCATCATTGCCGGCCAGCAAAGGCCGACAGATGTAATAACACTTGCTGACCAAAACCTATTGATCATTACTGGAACGGAGGATGAGAAATCCACGCCATGGAATGAAAAATGTGTTCCTGTATGGCAAAAAGCTGGTGCCAGTGTAACTCGCCCCGACAAGTATCTTGACCCATCGCTGATATTTCCTGTAGTCAAACAGGAAAAGCTGACACAAGAGGTTAACGGCTATCTCAACAAGGGGGGTAACATTACTTTCCTGACTTTTGAAAACGTTGATCATATGGCATCAGCACGAAAGTTTTTCTATATCAATGCAGCGCGAGACTGGCTGTTCAGACAAGTGAGAGTATAATAAGACTTCCAGGCTTATTATTTTTTTAAAAAACAAGTATGCTGCATGATCAGGAATCGTGATCATGCCTTTAAGGGATATTGTTATACAAAATTTTCCTGTGGGGCGGCCATTCCGAAAATCATATTGTGTTTATATAAATACAATCCATTTTGATAGCTTCTACTAGGTTTGAGCCTTAGTGTGATTCAGATGATCGTGCAGCTTTTCTCTTAAAGGAAAATGATACATTATCATACTATTTTTTAGCCTTGGGTTTATTTATAATTCCAGATTGATCGCTCTTTAAAAAAACATTTCATTAGTGTCCAAACCCCATTTGAATTTCTCTGCGTTTTCTGATAAGAAATTAGTTTTTTGTGTAAGCGAGCCAGGTAGACATATCATGTTTTTTGTCTTTTTTTGGTTGTTTAATAAGTGAAGGTGACATGAATTTAATCTTCTTTTAATAATGATTAATTTTGTGACGTGTGATTTTTTCATTTGGCGGCATTTCAAAATTTGACACATATATAAAATTAATCAGAATATAAATATTTTTGGCATTAAAAATTTCCACTAAAATATTAGCTATCAATTATTATGCTAGTGTCTCCGGAAACGTCAACCTGCATTGCGGATTTTCATCATTCGGATAAAGAAGCAAACGGGATGGGGACACTTATGCGTATTGACTTAAATATTTTTATCTGCGGATGAACTATAAACCGGTTAAAACTATTTTCAAGTTGCCTTGTACCCTATTTAGCATGCAGACCAGGTGTGGCGCGTAGAGTGCCTGGTATGCCCTGCCCGCCACCGCTTTCCCGTATTACCCTTTACCGTCAGTAAGTTAACGGCATTTCTGGCAGCAATTGGCTCGTGGGCACCGCGCTTTTTAATTTGCATCGTCTAGGTTATTCTCCTTATACGGGAAAAAAGCCGGAAAACCGATCCGAAACGGATCCTCTCCGGATAGATTTATTCCCGTGGTTTTCGCTGGACCGACAGGGGAAAATAGGTGCCACCACGCCAGACAACGGAGATTGAAAGTTTGGGCATTTTACCCCGCTAACTGACGCAGATTTCACGCAGCGACTCCACTGGTCATTATCTGACCACTTCAGATGCTGCGCGCTACTTTGACTACGAAAGCGCCGTGGCGCTGCGCAACTTGGCCGCCGCCTACGGCACCGAAATGCCCCGCTACCTGCTCGCCCTTGAGGTGGCTGTGCTGCTGTCAAAAGTCCCCGACCTGAAAAAACGCCTCTTATCGATACTCTGTGGAACACCGGCGGACGGCTGAACAAAATCCTGCCGCTGACAGCGGTGGATTTTGTGCTGGACGATCCGCTGACCGGCGCCCCGCTTTCCTCCCCGTTCGTGGTGCTGCGCACGCTCAAGCAGCGGAAGCTGGAAAAGGCCGCACGTAGCCGCACCGCCGGCGCGGGCGACCGACGAAGGAAGAGCAACTGGCGGAGCGGGAAACCGAGGCTGAGATCCGGGACAACCCGCCGCGGGCGGTGCCGCTGACCGATCCGGGATTCGTTCAACGGCTCAGGGAGTGGTTTGCGACCGCGCAGCTGCCGGCAGGCAGCCGGCTCTGGGATATAAGGAGTGAAGACACGGCGCGCAGTTGGATAAGTCAGGCTGTGGCGGCGGGTGCGCGTGACGGTGTGACGTTTTCCGTCCGGCCGGTGACGCCGAAGACGTTCAGGGATTCTTTTGCGATGCACCTGGTGCAGCAGAAGGTCATTCAGACCCTGATGGGCCACAAGGACGCCAAGTCCACCGAATGGTACACGCGGGTGTTCGCGCTGGACGTCACCCGCCAGCTCGGGGTGCGGTTCTCCATGGATGCAGACGAGGCCCTTTACGGTCAGTTCTCAGCTCGCTGATCTCTCGTATATGGCAGGGGTTTATACCCCTGTTGATCGAAAGGAAAGTAATGTATCAGTTATAAAATGCGCTTAGCACCTTCCCGCCGCAGCGCCTCCGGGGTCCCATCCGGCCGCTCAGTGATGAGTTCACTATCAAACCTCTAGCGTGCTGATTCCTGATACCTTAATCTTTTTCATAAATTTAGAATCCACCATATGAACCTGTTGTAAATACACGCATTTTGTATATACATCAAAACTGAAATCAGCCAGCCCGAATGCGGCATCAGGGGGACAAATGGCGCGATAACAATATCCCGTTGCTTTCATGTAAATACGTTGTCCGGTCCGCTGTTCTGATTGTCCGCCAGGCCCCTGTTCAGTGCGTCTCCCTCTCCTGCACAAGGAGTAAAGTGGAAAACGCACTGCCTTGCAGCACGTTCGTGAAAGAGCCCGGTACCTGCTCAGGGTTCGTTTCCCTGCTTTCTGATAGGCTCGCAACACTCACCGGTATGGCCATTACCGGTACGACATGACAGGACATATCCGGTTACTGAGCAGCCCCCGTGTGATCTCTGAACCTGCTAAAGTTCACTGCGATCTCCTGGTACGTGAGTGTCAGAATTTTTTCCACTGTGCCGATATGCCCCGGCGTTATGACCAGATCAGAGCATTGGCCATATTACGGTTTCCTGAGGGACAGATAAAAGATTGTGCTTACTACTTTAAGACTCTGTCCGGGCCAGCATACAGCTTCGTCATCCGGTTAATCATTCCCTTCGATGCGCTGCATCTGGGCCCGCGCCTCGGGTTAATTGAGGTTTGGAGTATCCGAAATGGGTGTCGTTTACATGCTTCTTCTGCAGAAAACTTATATCAGGTTTCAGAAGAACAGGCATGTGTGCTGACGGGTAAAGATTACCGTTCGAGCGCATGATGTGCGCTGGCGGGTTATCGGGTGCAAGACAACATTAATCGGTGCTACCGGGTACCCAAAGGTTCAGGCCATATCAGGATGTGTCGTGAAGGTGTAAAACGGCATTTCACCCCTCCAGAATGTGTGCTGGCGGGCATAAGCAGTTCAAAAATGTGTGCTGGCGGAAAGCAGTAACCTGAAAATGTGTGCTGCCGGGATACAACTTGCATCTATCCTCACAGCGCACATTTTCATAGAGCATATACAGCAGGTTGAACGCATGGGGCATGACCACAAACGGCATCACGGCATTCAGCCCGCCAGCACACATGCCGCTGAAACTGACACCCCGTCAGCACACATTTTATAGATCCTGCGGCTTGAGCTTGGGGTTTCTCTTATGAATTATAAGGTAATTTTCGCGTTCTTTTCTCACCAGCGAAAACTCCAGATAGCCAATTTTCTGCAGCTGATCAAGGGCTTTCTTGATCGTACGGTTCTGCTCACTTATCGAGCTTGCCAGAGAAAGACGCTCACGAAGGCGTGAAAATCCTACGGGAACAGGGTTGGCAGGCAGGCTTTCTATAAAAGTATAGATAGCCTGAGCCGCTTCTTTCTTGGGAAGCGCTTTAATGGCATGTTGCTGCAGGAGTACGCGATAATCCAGCTGAAAAAGCTCCCACAGTTTTTCATCAGCCTCCAGCTGAACGATATCTTTGTCAGCATCAAAATAGCCGGTCTTGAGCAGACCCGTCTGATAGCTGCCGCGAACATCAGCGCCGCGCTTGAACGAAACTGATTTATTGCGAAGCTTTCCGAGCGATTCATGGATAGAGTTACGCAGGCGGGCATCAATGCGTTTAGAGGCGAACCCGCAGCCTTTAGCAAATTCAGTAAATTTTAGCTCGATTTTATTCGAGTTCAGACCGTACTTGCTGAAGGCATAGATGACGCCGATCCACACCTTAAAATCACAGTCCATATCGAGGCGCGGCCCGGAAATATTGATATTGTCGTACCCTTCGGCTTTAGCTATTTCCAGCTGAGAGAACAGCTCAGATGCATCCACAACATTATTTTCGCCCTGCGTTTTTGTCGGCTTTGGTACAAAGACGCCAAGCCGCATCAGTGCAACGGGCTGAACAGTATTATTGGAATTAACAGTGAGTTGTTTTTCTTTAGTAATCATATCACTGTATAGCGCATCAGCTATAAATGACTTATCCGTCATGGAGTTATCTCACTTTGTAGCCATCAATTCAGAATGTGGATTAAAAGGATCACCGTCCCGCCAGCACACACAATACATCCCGCCAGAACACATTACCATCCCGCCAGCACACATAATTTTCCCACCAGCACACATTAAACTCCCGTCAGCACACATCCGGATCAGCGTTTAAGCCAGACACAGCAAGGTCTGCGGGTTGGCGGGATCTTTCTGGTACTATAAGGATCTGTATGGATACTTAATTGGATCTATTCAGTGGATTTGTGGATAACTCTGGATGTACGCGGTTGCAGGCGCTCTGATACAGCTAACGCGCCTCCGGCTTGTTCAACGGCTCAGGGATCCACAAAAAAGCGGCTCTTTGAGCCGTTACAGGTAAACCCCGCCTGCATATAAACCTTATTGCATTCCGGAGTCACAGATGGCATTTCAGAACCCTGCACAGAACTTTGCAGAGCAGCGCCTCAATTTGGGTGATCTGGTCACATTATCTCCGCATTCAGTGTTCCTCGTATGAAGTGACAGCAGTTATCCTGAAGCGGGCATTCTGCAGGGCTCGATTCTGGCCATTGATCGTGCACTTACCCCTCAGCATCACCATATCATCGTCGCTGAAGTGGAGGGAGAGCTGGTGCTTCGCAGACTTCTCATAAAACCCGTACCGGCCCTGCAGGAGCTAAAAGGTGATGAGACCATCAGCTTGCTCGATGAAGGTCAGGATTTGCCCGTCTGGGGCGTTGTAGCTTATGCGCTGACGGATATCGCAGGGCTGGGTTTTAATCCCCTTCTCAGTGACTGACCAGAGCTCTCCGGAGATAAGCTGTCGCGTATAGACTGTAACGGATTGGGTTAAACAGGAGAAAAAGATGTTTGCGCTGGCCGATGCCAATAACTTTTATGCGTCCTGTTAAACGGTGTTCAGACCGGATCTACGCGGCAAACCCATTTGTGTCGTATCTAACAATGACGGCTGTGTGATTGCACGCTCTACGGAACCGGAGAAGCAGCAACATGAAGCAGAGATAGCAGGCTCTTTAAGCCGGCTATAAAACCGAATACACATAATATGGTAAAATGGCAACTTCATGTAAGCCGATAAGGATAAAAGCAACGTGGCGCGCGCAATAAAAGGGCTGTTTACTTTCAGGGATTTAGGGCTTCCTGACCTGCGTGAGCTGGGAAGTGAATTCAGGTTAGATCCGACTCCGGAAATTGAAGCTGGGGACAGTGTTGAAGCCGCAGTCACCCTTCTCGAAATGCACATGGGTTTCACTGAACCGGAAATGCTAATTGTCCCTAAAGAGACAATCATTGGTACGCTAAATATTCTCAGAGACAAGCTGGAACATATCGTTGAAAAGCGGCTTGATGCACGCGAACGCTACGTACTGCTCGCGCTGGATACGCTGGCGAATCCATATGAAGTGTGGGAAACCATGTATGACGATGAGCAGGTACGCTTTCTTTTTATCGGCGCATACCGGCAGAAACAGCAGATGCTTGTTGTGGTCGCACCCTGGGAAGGAAAAGTGCTCTGGAATTTTATGCACACTGACGTGAAAAGCCTCAATAAACATCGCCAGGGTACTTTGCTCTATAAAAGGCATTAAAAAAGCCGCCATTTTTCAATGGCGGCCTATATGGAATCAGGGCCTGTTTGTTTTACACCTTCAGGCGGGAGGTGAGAGGTTTCACCCTGGCACAGAATTCAGGGATTCTATGGGGTCCTTCCACCAACTATTGCACCCTGATGCAGTTGGCTTCTCGCTCTGTACCCAGATTAGTCAAATTTGACGAATACGTCAACCTAATACGCTATGAACAAGCCTTAGTGTAGCCGACACGCCTAGCTTCTTTGTTTTCCTGCTGGATTCGGTAAAACACCTGTTTTGCCGCATTGCCTGCTGCAGCGCTGAATACTATCTGTTGTGACTCTCTCAGCTGAGAGAGTCACAACAGATATAGTGGTTTTGTATGACCGGTCAGGAACATACAATTCCCTCACCCTGTCAGGACTACGCGGAGCAGGAGCTCGATCTTAATGAATATCTGATAGCCCACCGGGCAAGCACCTTTTTTCTGCGTGCACAGGGCAACAGCATGCAGGACGTCGGCCTCTATGACGGCGCCTGCTTATCGTGGAGCACTCCCTCAGGCCGGAGCTCAACGACGTGGTTGTCCAGATCCGCGATCTGGTCTCTTTTCTCACACTGATAAGTAAAGCATGTTCAGACATGCAGGCAGATTGAGTTCTGAAAGCATCCCATCACCACGAAGGTCGCGCGGCAGCGGTTGTTCTGTCACCAGCTCAATCTCAGCCTGCAGCATGAAGGTCTCTTTGCCTGACAACAGAAGGGCTTTACCATCAATCTCAGCATCAAAAGCGGGAAAGAAGCGCACAAATCAGGCATAAAGACCAGCACGCCCAAGCTTATCATAGGTTCAGCAGGCAATCTGAAAGCAAGTGCGATAACTTCACAGCCCCTCACGCACACAGCAAGCAGAATGAAAACGATAAGTAGTGAATTCAGTTCAAAGAACCTGTCCGTCAGCTTCATATCAATACCCCCTTAATTGCATTATTTCTTATATTTTGAAAGGGTGTGCTTATTTTTTTAATTTACTATCAGTGGGATGACAATAATAAAACTTAATACCGGCTAACATAATGCAGTTTAATCTGGTCTGCATTAACACTTGCCAGAGACCCGTTTTCTTGCATTCACAGGCATCCTGAGATCCCCCTGATGAGGATTTTGCGGGGCATTATTAGGAATAAGGCTGTGCATAAAACCGTCATAAAGAAGGGGGCGAAACATTAAAAACACCATCTTATAGCCGCTGGGTCCAATACCTTAGTAAAATACTCAGGTGTCCGGACCGCTCATTTCTGGATGTGAGTTCAGTAACAGGCCTGTTAACCCTGATAAATCTCTTTTTAAAGATGGAACTATTTTATACCGAAAACACTCTAACACCCTGTTAAGAATTCAGTTTTTAAGGGCCATCTAAAAGTATAAAACAGGATGTTTTTGACAGTGAATGCAGCAGTCGGGAATTGTGCTCAGAAAATCAGGCAGATAGCCGGCGTTTATCAGTCTGGCGGAAACCTGATGGACGCAAAGCGCAGTGTCGACCTCGCCCTCAGTGAGCTGGGGTACCTGAACCGGACACAGCCTGGATTGCAAATCATCAACTGGGAACAGCTGCGTTTATCGCTGCAGGCCTACCTTAACTGCTGCAGTGATATCCGCTGGTTAGCCGTCATCAAATACGCCAGAGCAAAAGCAGGTTCACGCAGGGCTGGTGCAGTTCACAATCTGAAAAAAAAGGTTGTCCGATCCTGAACGGGTGCCGCGCACGCTTACCGCCCGGCGCTGTGCCCTCCTCATTTACTTTATACTCTGCGGCCAGAGCAGACCTGAACCTGAAAGGCCCGGTCTGAAGACCTGGCCGCATTATCAGTCTTCAGTTAACAGACCTTTATTTTGCGGCTACCAGCAGACTCTGTCCTGGTCCCTTTAACCGGCGCTGCGGGGCTTATGCCTCCCGGATTGCCCATTAAAGCGCTCTTATGAAAAGGGCTGCTGACTGCGCAACTTCTCCAGGATGCCCCCGCTTTTTTCAGCGCCGGACGTTTCTGCTACAGTAGACTCACTTCATTACCGGCATAAGGGACGGCTCTATGAAGCGACACGATATAAATACCACGCTGTTCAGCAGCGCAGGATTTGATCCGACGTCCGGCGTACTGGAGCTGGAGTACCGCAACGGCAGCTGCCGCCGCTGGCTGGCCGTACCCGCACGGGTGTATCAGGCATTCTGCGCCGCCGCTGATCCGGACGCATTTTTTCGCAGCAGCATCGACGGACGCTACCTGTCGGTACGTGGCCAGAGCGGCCCGCTGTAAAACAGAATAAGGAAGCGGATGAGACCGGGTAACACATCAGTGGGTCATCTGGCTTGGTGCGGCCTGATTGCCCTGCATATGGCGCGACAGGACGGCCAGGCGGGCACACCCGCTCAGGAAACACTGTTTCTGACGCGGTGGCTCGCCGTCGCTGAAAAACAGCGACGCTTCAGTAAAGAGCTGGCTCCGGAAATCCGATGGCTGCTCCGTGAGGGGCGCGAAAAGGGAATACGTGCTGACCTGCCCGGTAAACTGGAATACCTCTGGCTGACGGGCAGCGACGCGCTGCTGACGCAGAACGACCTGTTCCGCCTGCAGCACGCCCTGCAGGCGCTGCAGATGGCCGGCTGGGTTTACAGGCTGCTCGATGAAGGCCAGTGGCAGGGCCGGAAAGCGCTGCGGCTGAACCCGTCCGTGTCGGGACTGTATCTGCATAAGGACTCCCTGCACGCCGGATTTAACCCGGCCGGTCTTCAGACGGCGCCTCTGCCTGCCCGTATCACTGGCGACCTGAGCGCCCTGGATTCCCTGCTGCAGCGTTCGGGCTGGCGGCGGGAGCCGGCTGGCAGTGACCCGCTGCTTTATTATCTCATGACACAGACTGTCCAGCATGAGGACATCATACGCAGGCTGACTCCGTAAATTTTCCGGCCCCTTATAGCTGTGTTTACTTTCCGCAAGCGGTCCTGTCATCATTATGCAGATACAGGTCCCCGCGACATAACTCCCCGGCTCCCTGCCCGTATCTGGCATCCCGGCAGACGGATATTTCCCCCTCAGGAGTCAGCCAGCATGCATGCCGGCTGCGTACACAGCTGTAACACTGCGCGTGCCTGGCGGGTGGTACCGGTTTCGGACCAGATAAAAATTAAGTGTTATGCCATCGTGCGTGTTTTCCCTGCGCTGCCAGTGCATGTCGTTTATTCAATGGCAGTATGCATGAACTATAATCACCCATGGTACCCGGTTTATAACGGGTATTTTTTTACTGGCGTGTCAACTGATAACAACTCATACGCGGGAAAATACGATGGATGACGCAGATTTAGCACATGAAGTTCAGGAGGCGCTGATTGCTTCGGCCCTGTCTGCCCGGAAGCCCGGACTGACGAGTCCTGACGGCAGATGTATCTGGTGCAGGGATGAAGCGGCCGTGGCCGGTACGGCCTTCTGTTCTGCCGGGTGCGGAGAAGACTACTTCAGAAACGAGCATCAGATGAAACAGCGTTATAACCCGTCTAAAAATCCGTCAGATAATCCCGGTAATAAATGATACAGGGCCGTGCTATCCAGACGGCCTTTTCATAGCTTCGTATTTCCTTTCAGCCTGCCCGATACCTTTACCGTCAGCAGGCATACGCCCCCGGTGCATTCTGAATCTTCAGGGATAGCCGCGATAACCTCCCGGCATCGCACGGGGCTGTGTTATCTGCCGGCCTGTGTATCCGGCGGGCAGGTGTATTTCACCGTCCTGAATCGTTATATTGTTATCTCCCGCACAGCATATGCCACGACTTAACTTTATTAAAAACCGGACCTGTTTTTTTTATGCAGGCTGCCAGAGAGGACAGCCAAAAAGGCAGGAAGGGATGGGTCATCATTTCTCATACACCCGGTGAACGGCGAACCAGAGATGTCCGGACTCAGGCACTATGCAATTTTACTTAACGAGGTCTTCGACAGCGGCCCTTCGTTGTCCCTGACTGCGATGGCTGCAAAGCTGAAGAGGCAAGTATTTAGCGCAGGATTTCGTGGTATACAGTCACGCTTCTGATGTTATCCACAAAAATGGTGGATAAGTTATGTACAAATCACTGCAGGCGGCATCAGACCTGACGTCGGGTGTGTGCCGGACGGGGAATGAGACCCGCAGCCGGTAGTGACTGCAAAAAATAAATCCCCCTGTGCGGCTGCAGCCTGTACTGGCACCTGCTGCATGCGAAAACGATTACAGCCTTTTTAGCCGGCATGCGTGCTATCCGTCGCGTCAGCGACGGATAATCAGTGCACCGCGCACCGCGCCGGTCATGCTGCTGTATTTCATCTGTCGCGTCTGAGAGGCTGAGCAGCAGTTACCCGGTTAACGGCAGGCTTCTGCCAGCGCGGGGCTCTCCCGGGTCAAAGGCAGTGTGCCTTCTGGTAAAACGTAATTATGTCAGTCAGGGGCGTTTCGGTTACAGCTCAGTCAGGAAGCCGGCAGAGATATTCAGGACCACGCTCTGACGTACCCATCACCTCAAATCCGCGGCGTTTAAGCATTCTGTTCATCTGAGATGATGCCGGATATCCGGGCGCTATTCAGGTCATTAAAAACAGCTTATCAGCAATATAAATACCGCGTAAACAGCGTGCCAGTGGCGGTGAAAGGCCAGGCTTATGGCCGTATATTAATGAGGGCTTCTCTCAGGCGCCGCCTGTCGGGCGAATAACGCACCTGCCATTCCGGAGTCATTTCCTGAACACTGCCTGTCCTGTATTCCCACAGGGAGCAGGAGAGCTGCGCAATCTCAAAAAGACGTTACCTTTCAGGCAGTCTTTTGTCACACAGGCCCTGACTGAGACCGTTCAGCAGATCAATGGCCTCTGCCGTATGGCGTTCGTAATCAGTGTAAATATTTTCGCCGTAAAGAGGCAAAAGCGGATGGGAGTCGGGCACCATGATTTCCCTTTTTTCATAACAATCATGCTGAAGATAGCAGAGTAGCGCTCAGGCATGGGTACCCGTTCCGCAGGGAAGATAACCCGTCCACGCCTGAGGGGCCGCACAACTCAGTCTGCCGTTTCTTGTAAGTGAGTAAACTAAAGTGGCACGCTTGTGCCCGCTATCCATGCCGGAAATTACACAGATGACAGGTTTACTTTCTCCCGCAGTAAGGGATATCTGCCGGTGTACGTCGCAGACGCTGTGAACATCTTTCCACTCTTCGCGAGTGCGCCAGGGGGAATAACCGGCTACGGACATCGATTACCAAAAAAGATTACGTCACCTGACGCCTGTCAGGCATCAGCCAGTGCGTCTGCGGTTATCCAATCCTCAACCCCTGTATATATTCAGGCGCCTCCACAGCAGGCGGAGCCGGTTACAGCCCCCGCTGGTCTCCTGCCCGGCTCAGGGCAAAGACATTTTCTATCAGATAAATCATGCATTTTTCTCAATGCCCTTTTTCAGAAATGCTTGTCAGAGCGGCTCTCTTTTTCTGAAGGGAACGGAATGGGGGTGCGTGTCAGACCCTTTATTCCCGGGGGGATGCGCGCATTTCAGCATTGCCGGGTGTATTTTCAGAGCGACGCTGTAGGCAGGGCTGGCACTGAGGAGTAAAATCCCCCTTTTTAACCGGAGCGGACGCTATGAAAAACGTGGTACTGAGCATGCTGGCTAAAATTTCACATATTGATGCCGGCATGAAACAGCTGACAGCGCGCGTTGAGGCACAGTCGCTGCTGATCAGCGCGCTTGTTCTGGCGGTAAGCCGGGAGGGCGGCGTAACGGAGATGATCGAAAGCGCTAACAAAGCCATCAATACCGTGATTGACTCCGCAGAGGCCGACGAACTGCTTAAATCCGATGCGGCCATTCTGTTAAGCGAGCTGCAGGCCCTGCTGAGCATTTCCGCGGCGGTCGATGGTGCGGATGAAGAAATCAATCATGAAGCGCTTGATAAATTGACCGGCGTGACGTCTCTGGAGGAGCGATAACGTTCAGTGCGGCCGTCTCCGGACGTTAAGCCTGCCTGCGGAGCCGGTACAGAGGCGTCCTGTCTTTTTTCTGAAGAGCGCGGGCATACCCGCCTTTCTTTTACCGGCTCCGGCACACCTCTGCGTGACGTGCTGCGCTGGCCGGGAAAACTCAGGCTGTTCACATGAACGTCACTGCGCCGCGCTTAAAATACAAGAAAACCCGCCATCTTGACGGGTGAACCAGTAAAAAAGTTCAGAATAACTCGTCGTGCCCCACTCATCAGAAACAGGCACACTGTCATTCTGATACAAAAAAGCGGATACGCAAGCGAACCGGCAGGGCGGGGCATGAGGCACCATTAATGAACCGGTTGCGGACCTCATCAGACAGCGCTATTGCAGGCAAAAAAAACCCGCCAGCGGCGGGGAAATTCGTTACCGGAAATATCCCGATACCAGTATGACTTCAGAAAAATAATTAAGTTCATCATAAGGTTAGTAACGCATCCTGATAGTCAGGGTCAGTAACCGGTTAGGCGGGCCCTGTACCAGGCAGTCACACGCCGGCCTCCCGCATTGTTCCCCTCCCGCCCGGCAGAACCCGCCTGAGCAGGCATCGCCGCCTTTCCGCAGATGCCGGATGCCATGTGGCTGCCTGCCGGGCAGCGCACAAATTTCCGGTTGAACATACCGTGGCAGAGGCTACCATTGATGACAGAGTTCTCCGGCAGATACCGGCACGGCCGGCTTCTGCCCTGACTGAAACCAGGAATGCGGTGCAACGTAATGTACAGAACAGAAGATGAAAAACGGGCCGACACGAAGCTCGGTGAGGCAGTGCTTTTTTTACTCAGAGAGGGGGCGACGGTTAATGAGGCAACGCTGCTTCTCCGGCTGCAGCAGATGCTGATGACGGAAAAGGATGCCGGCTGCAGAAGGGCAACCTTTTTCGCCATCCGGGAGGCTGAAGCAGCATTCATCAGGCAGAAACAGAACAGTGCCGCCGGCCGCATCCTGAACCGGTCAGATGACCCGGAACAGGCTGTCGCAGCTGTCCCGGGCGCAGCGTTCAGGCACTGATTCACCGGTCATCCGGCTGTGTGTCAGCCGGTGGCCCGCTGAGTCCGCATCATCCTTCCGTGTCACCGGCGACAAGGCGGATAGCCCGGCCGTAAAGCTTTTTACGGCCGTCCACTGACCGTGCCTCTTCCTGCTTCAGGAGAGCCAGTATCTCCTGCACGCTCACTTTTTTTCCTGACTTCAGCAGGACTGAGACGGCATGTCCTACTACTGACTGAATGCTTTCGATATTATCCTGACTGTCGCTACCCAATTCAGACTCCTGACGCATATGTATCCTGCTGTATATCACCGGGAACGACGTCATTCAGCAACCCGGCGTGGTTATGATGCCTCCCGCACACGGCGGGAAGCGGTATTATGCCCGGGCGCGCACCAGCCTTTCCCGCAGCGCGGCGACCCGCTCAGTCAGCTCAGTCAGCTCATCACAGGCCGTATCCATCACCGACACCATATCCGCCGGCACGCCGGCGGCCGCTATCTTCAGCTGACGGCCCTGCTCCGTCAGGAAGACCAGCACGCGCCGTTCATCCTGCTGCGTGTCGCGCTGCCGGCAGATAACACCGGTCTGCTCCAGCCGTTTCAGGAGCTGGCTGAGCGTGCCGGAGTCCAGCCGGACGCGCGCGCCGAGCCCGGAGACCGTCAGGCCATCCTTTTCCCACAGCACCAGCAGCACCAGGTACTGCGGATAGGTCAGCCCCAGCGGCTTCAGCCGGGGCTGATAGAGTTTCGTCATGGCAAGGGACGCCGAGTAAAGCGCAAAGCACAGAAACTGATCAATGGTTTCAGGTGCCGCTTCGGCAGGAACCGCATTACGGTTTACTGGTGTTTTATCTTTCATATCATCGCATCTTCCGGGCGGGACCGCTTTTTTTCCTGCAGTGCGGACTGCAGCGGTCCTGCGCCCCGTTAAGGGCGCACAGTATTGAGTCAGATTAAATTGATGTCAATGTGAACCGGCCGGTTCAGCGTGCGGCGGCTGTGCAGCGCAGAAAATTATTCATCACCATAATCATCCGGCCCACCGCCATCAGGTCGGCGGTCAGCAGCAGGTCCGTGCGGACCAGCCGGTCCATCAGAACCCGGTCGTTCATCTGCTCCTGAATCCTCGCGTACAGGGCCGTCAGGTGCACCCAGTTGTTGGCAAAGGTGTCCACGCTCAGGTATTCCCCCTCGCTGAGCTGCCGTAACAGCGTGTCCACATCGGCTTTAAGAGAAGTAATACGGTCCGTGCCGGCGAAAACAGCCTCACTGTGGTACGTCATACGCGGAAGGTCTCCACCATGCCGCGCAGGGCGCGGGCCTGCTCGGACAGCGACTGCGATGCCGAAGAGGACTCCTCCACCAGGGCAGCGTTATTCTGCGTCACCCCGTCCATCTGACTGACGGCGATGCTGACCTGGGAGATGCCCTGCATCTGCTCGCCGGAGGAAAGTGAAAGGCTGTCCATGGCGTCTGCCAGTTCACCCACCATGCCGACTATTCTCAGGATACTCTCTCCTGTACCGGCAGCCGCAGCCACGCCGCCTTCCACCTGGGACACGGCCTGTTCAATCAGCAGCTTGATGTCACGGGCGGCGCTGGCGCTGCGCTGGGCGAGTGACCTGACCTCCCCCGCCACGACGGCAAACCCCCGACCCTCTTCCCCGGCGCGTGCGGCTTCCACGGCCGCATTGAGCGCCAGAATGTTGGTCTGAAACGCAATGCCCTCAATGACCGAGGTGATATCCCGGACCCGGACCGCACTCAGCGAAATCTCATTCATGGTCTCCGACATGCGCTGCACGTCTGCCTCACCGGCGCGGGCCAGTGTGGCCGTCTCGCGCGCTGTGCCCGCGGTCTGATGTGCGCCGGCCGCGTTGCTTTTTACCGTGGCGGTCAGCTGCTCCATGCTGGCTGCAGTTTCCTGCAGGGCGGCGGCCTGCTGCTCGGTGCGCGAGGAGAGCTCGGTATTCCCCTGCGAAATCTCGTCGGCGGCCAGCGCCACCGAGGCGGACGCGTCCTTAATCTGCGACACCAGTCCGCGCAGGTTTGCCTGCATGCCGTCCAGCGAGGCAAGCAGGCTGGCGGTGTCGCCGCGGCGCAGCGTGACCGGCGAGGTCAGGTCGCCGGCGGCGATGGCGGCTGCCAGCGCGCGGGCCTCGGCGGGTTCACCGCCCAGCTGGCGCATCAGCATGCGGACGAGCAGATAACAGGTTGCCACCGACAGCAGAACGGACAGCAGGGCCAGGCCCGACAGGATAACGGCCGTCCGGGAGGTGCGGGCGCTGTTTTCAGACACCGTATCGCGGCTCAGCTGCATCTCAATGTCCGTCAGATCGTCCAGGGCGTTCAGCAGGATCCTCTGCGCCGGGCGGGCGGTGCTCATCAGAAAGGCGGTCGCCTCCTGCTGATGGTTATCCAGCCCCAGCTTTCCGGCCGTCATCAGCGTGGAAAGCGCGGCCCCCTCCGTTGACAGCGTCCGCTCCAGCGCGGCCTTCCCCTGCGCGGAAACGTTGACGGACATGCTTTGTGCCAGCAGCTCACGCTTCTGAATATAAATATCGCGCTGGGCAGTCAGGCGCTGCCACTCCGGCTGCATCTGCGCCGGGTCGGACAGCAGGGCCAGGTTGCGCACGGCAATCGCCATGTCACGCACGCCGTTCCGCATGTCCACCACCAGTGCAAAGCGCTTCATCTTCACGTCGACGGTGTCGTTCATCCCCTCCCGGGCCTGCCACAGGGCGTGAACGGCAATGCCCGTGCACAGGATAAAAAGCAGAATAAGCAGGCCAAAGCCTGCGCTGAGGCGCGTTGAAATCTTCATCAGTTCTCCGGGAAATATTTGTTTGATGAAAGAATATCGGCAGAAAGCGCGGATCCAGCAGGGCTGATCTCAACTGAATTGAACACAATACATTGTGCGGCAGAAGATTTGCTGCCGCACAGGACGATAAGAGGCTGCAGCCAGTGACAGACACCACGGGATGGTCTGGCTGTTCAGACAGAGCAGCAGCATTGCTTCAGATCCTTCCGGCGGGCGGTGCCAGTATTGCCGTAGTGGACGGTCCGGGCGGTTTCCGGCGTTAAGCCTTCGGGGATGGCATCGTGCATGCTGACAAGTCATTCATATCAGCGAGCATTTTCTGTTACAGGTACGTTTTCCTGCATAAAAAAACCGCCATGAAGGCGGTTCAAAGAGGAACTTACTGACCGTTGATTTTATTATAATCCGGTGGAGCCACCGGCAGACCTTAATGAAGGGTAAAAAAGATGAGCACAATAACAAGCGTAAGCGGTAAAAAACTGATTTTTTGCGATCCGAACCGGATTTTTTACCATACCTTTTAACCCCGAACCCTGCCATGCCTGCATTGTACTGATAAAAAAGCTTCATTTCCGGGCAACGCATTGCGCGGTCTGGATGTTCCGTAAAATGGACAGAATGGCGTCTGCCGTGCATGGCTGAATCAGATGCAGTCGGCCTGAGCCGTTAACTCTTTTCGCTTACCGTGCAGCGCGGGGAGGATCCTCTTTATCTGTCTGATACCGACCCGCTCTCATAAAATCAAACGGCCGGTACGATAAAAATGTCCGCAGTTCTTCACGGGCCGATCGCTGATTTATACCGCAATAAGCCGGCATCACTTTATTAATTATTTTTCATGATATTAATCCGCGAATTTTACGTCACAGCAGAACATTCTCAGGTTAAATTGCATTAAGCAGAAGGATTTGCGTCAGGCCGGTGCATCTGTACCGGCACCGCGTAATTCTTCCGCCGGACACATAAATGTCGCGCTGTTCTGCCTTTTGGCCGGCGCCGTCTGCGTTACACTCTGATGACAACTCAATCCGGGCCCATCACGCCATGCTGCTGAAAAAATTCCGCCTTCGCTCGCTGCTCATCTCGTTATCCGTGGGCGGGGTGATCATGACCGCCTGCCTGCTGCTCGGGTCGCTGCTGATTTTTCAGAAGACCAACATCGAGGACAGCCTGCTTGAGAGCAACATTGCCTACGCGCGTAAGCTTGCCGACACAACCGATCGTTATCTCGGCACGGCACAGCGTGAACTTGCCTGGAGTGCCGCGCAGATCAAGGGCCTGACCGATCCGGCGCAGCTCCGTGCCGAGACTGACCGCCTCCGGCTTCAGTCCGGCTTTTTCAATACGGTGGTGGTGGTTAACCGCGACGCCGTTATCGCCGCCACCTCGCCGGAAAGCCTGAGCCTGGTGGGCGTGAAGCTGCATTCAGACGCGAGCCGCCAGGCTATCTCTACGCAGAAGCCGTTTATTTCGGCACCCTTTACCTCGGCCTCCGGTAATTACGTCGTTTTTATCTCGCAGCCGCTGTTTACGGCTGACGGCCATTATCTGGGCTACATTGGCGGCACCATTTACCTTAAAAAGCAGAGCATACTGAGCGACATCCTGAGCCTGCATTTTTACACCCGCGGCTTCAGTGTCAGCATCGTCAGCAATGACGGCCTCATCATCTTCAGCCACGATCGGGCCCGGGTGGGAACAAAAATGTTGCTGGACTCCGCGCTGAAGAAGCGGCTGGCCTCGACGGACAGCGGCCGGTTCAGCACGGAATCGCACGGCCAGCAGGTCCTGACGGGCTACGCCAGCCTGCACAAAACGGACTGGAACATTTTTATTGCCGGGACCTCTGAAACGGTCCGGGATATTCTGGTGCGCACCGCAGAAAACGCGGTGTGGTTCCTGATGGGAATTATTGTCCTGACGGTAGCCGTGGTGACCCTGCTGGCCGGATGTATCGCCTCTCCCCTGGAGAGGCTGGCCGGCATGGTGCGAAATGAGGGCAGTGACGCGTCGCTGGCCCCGGTACAGGCCTGGTATTATGAAGCCGACCGCCTGAAGCAGGCCGTGCAAGAGTACCGCCATGTTATGGCAGGCCGGATGGCAACGCTCAGCGACGAGGCCATGACCGATCCGCTGACCGGGCTCAGCAACCGCCGTGGTTTTACCCTGCAGGCAGACAGGAGCACCGGTGACGCCGGGCAGTGCGTGATTGCGATAGATATCGACCACTTTAAAAAAATTAACGACTGGTACGGGCACGATGCAGGTGATGCGGTACTGGTGAGTCTGGCCGGGCTGCTGAAGGAGGCCTGCCGGACCGGGGACGTGGTCAGCCGCTTCGGCGGCGAGGAGTTTATTCTCCTGCTGCCGCAGACGTCATTAGAGGATGCGGCCCGGATGGCGGAGCGCATCCGCGCACTTGTCAGCACCACGACATTCCCGTTCGTTGGGGCCATGACCGTATCGGCCGGGGTCGCCGCGCTGGCAGACAGCGGCGGGAACCGGGATGGAATGCTGCGGCGGGCGGACGAAGCGCTGTATGAGGCTAAGGGTGCAGGACGCGACGCGGTGATTGTTGCAGAGCCGGAGGGGTTCAGACGCCACATGACGCCTGTCTGATGGCGGGCGCGGTCAGCACTGGCCGCGCAGCCTCCAGGACAGCCACTCGTCAAGTTCCGCCTCCGGCAGGGGGCGGGAATAGAAAAATCCCTGCGCCTGGTCGCAGCCGTACTCCGTGAGCGCACTGACCGTGGCCGCATCCTCAACGCCTTCAGCCAGCACCGTATAGTCCAGGTCCTTCAGCATGGCAATGATGCTGCGCGCGATGATGCGAGAGGCGGGGTCGGAGGATATTTCGCTGATGAGTGAGCGGTCCAGCTTGATGACGTCCAGCGGCATGCGCCGCAGGTAGCTGATGTTGCTGTAGCCTGTGCCGAAGTCGTCGAGCGAGATCCCGAATCCGCGCAGCTTCAGCATCTCCAGTCCGCGCATCGCCGCCGGGTTTTCAATAATACGCTCGGTTTCCAGGCACTCAATGCCCAGCAGCGAAGGGGGGAGTCTGGCTTTGATCATTTTCACCTCAAGCGCATCGGCAAAATCCTCGCGTGCAAAATCCCGGCTGCTGACGTTCACCGTTACGGGAAGCTGAATACCGCTGTTGCGCAGACGCGTCAGGCGGCCGATGGCGTGGTCCGTGACCCAGGCCGTCAGTTCGCTGAGCAGCGAGGTCTGCTCTGCCAGTGGCATAAACAGGGCGGGAGAGAGCTCGCCCCGCACCGGATGGCGCCAGCGGACCAGCGCCTCCAGTCCCACGGGGCGGCCACTGTGAAAACAGATTTTAGGCTGATAGGCGAGCCACAGCCCTGAGTTTTCCCGCAGCGCGGCGGCCAGGTCGTTAATCAGCGTAAAGTCCCGGGTATGGCGCGCGTCGCAGTCCAGGCTGAAGCGCATGGCGGGCACGCCCCGTCCGATGGCCTCGTGCAGCGCGCTGACCGCGCGGCGCAGCGCTTCCTGTGCCGTGATGCTGCCCGTGACAAAGGTGATTTCACCGGCGTAGGTGCTGAGCGCCACGGCAATGCCGTCGCCGAGATCGGCGCTTATCCCCTCCATACGTCCCGCGATCCAGTCCGCGCTCATATGGCTGTCTTCACGCGTCAGGATGGCAAATCGTCCGGTGGCAACGGTATAGAGCAGCTCGCCGGGCGCCGGGCGCAGTCGCAGCGGCAGCAGCGTGGCCACGTCTTTCAGAAGACTTTCTACCGGCCCCATGCCCATAGAGCGGGCGAGTTCGTAGGCGCGCGGCATGTCGATACAGTCAATCAGCACCAGGCGGCGGGAGGAGGGATCGCCGGATGCGGCCAGATACTGCAGGTCGCGGATGAGGCGCTGACGGTTGGGCAGGCCGGTGACCGGGTCGGCAAACCCGGCGGAGTGCCAGGCCTCCAGAAATGACATCACCAGCGCGGCCAGCAGCTTCAGGGTGGTGAGCTGATCGGCACTGAACGGGTGCGGCGCGGTGTCGGTGACGCACAGCGTGCCGAGCACGATCCCCTGGCGGTTTTTCAACGGCACGCCGGCATAAAAGCGGATGTAGGGCGCACCGGTGATGAGCGGATGCGTCATGAAGCGGGCGTCCAGCCAGGTGTCGGGCACCACCACCGCGCTGTCGCTGTCCACGGCGTGGCGGCAGAGCGAGTTCTCGCGTGAGGACTGTGTGAGGGCAAAGTTATGGGCGGCCTGCACGTGCTGATGCTCGTCATCAAGCACGGAGATAAAGCTGCCGGGGATGCCGAGAGCCTGGCTCGCCAGACGCACAAACCTGCGCAGCACGTCATCGCGGCTTTCATCGGGCGTGCGCAGTGCTTTCAGCGCCCGCGCGCGGCGATCTTCGTCGCCGGTAAGATTCATTACCATGTGTTCCTCCGCCCCGGCCTGATTCCGGTGCGAAATAAAAAAGAAAAAATGTACAGTACCGGAATGATATCAAAGGTAATTGCTGCGAAAGGAAACATCAGTAACAACTTTCTTATGGCGCTCATAATAGGCACAACCTGGTCCGATGTCAGCTTTATTTTCTTCAGAGAATTATTTCCTGCAGGACGATTCTTTTATTTCATCGCCGGACTGTGTGCTTTTCTTATCACTCCTGCCAGACTCTCATTCAATAAATGCAGTACGTAAATTAACAACGCACGCAATTAAAATAAACGATAACGACACTTATTATTTCATAAAAATAACAGCACCAGGGAAAGCCTTATGCAGCTACTCAGGCACTTAACCATTCGTCGCGTCGTGATCTGGATAATGATCCTCTCACTGGCCGTGGTGGCACTGGCCGGCAGCTACGGTGCGATGACGCTGCGCGAGATGTACCGTCATGCCGACCGCGCCGACGCACTGATGCAGCAGCTGACGTTTCTGACCCGCGCGGGCCTCGTTATGCAGGACGGGACCGTGGCCGATAAGGCCGCCCTGCTGACCGCCGTCCCGTCTGTTATGGCGTGGGGCGGCTATCGCGCGGCGCTGTCATCACCTGAGCGCTATCCGGCCGCGGCCCGCGAGCGGCTTGAGAACCTGACGCTGCAACTGGCGGCCGACAACGCGCCTGTTCTGGCTGCCGTCACCGGCTTGAAGTTATCCTCATCACGGCGCAGCTGGCATTCTGCGACCGCTATCTGCTGGTACATCTCGTACGCCCGGTGGCAAAAATCCGCACGCACCTGAAGACCATTGCGGACGGTGATCTCACGTGCGAGCCGGAAGACCAGGGCCGTAACTGCGTCGGGCTGCTCGTACCCCTGGTCAGGGATATGCAGAACAGTCTGCTGGATGCGGTATCGGCCATCCGCGACAATGCTGTTACCCTGCACCGCCAGGCCGCCGGGAACGCTGACCTGTCCGACCGGACCGCCACCCAGGTGCTGCACTGGAGCAGACCGCGGCCAGCATGGAAGAGATTACCGCCACCGTCAGCCATAACGCACAACACGCCCGCGAGGCACGGGAGGCACGGGAGCTGGCGGGACGCAGCGGGGCGCGGATCTGGTGCAAACAGTGGCTGACGCCATGAGCGGCATAGCAGAAGGCTCAGAGAAAACTCGTCAGTTTACCACGACCATTAATGGCATTGCCTTCCAGACCAATATCCTGGCGCTGAACGCCGCCGTCGAAGCTGCACGCGCCGGTGAGCAGGGCCGCGGCTTTGCCGTTGTGGCCGCCGAAGTGCGCTCGTTGGCGCAGCGCAGCCGCGTCGAAAGAGATTGAAGGACTGATTGCCGACACCGTGTCACGCGTCAGCGACGGGCGTCTGGCTGCCGGCAGTGCCAGTGCCACCATGGACGAGGTGCTGCGCGGCGTCGGCGGGGTCAATGAACTGATCGGCCAGATAGCCCTGGCCCCGGCAGAGCAAAGAGATCACGCAGCAGAACGCCACGCTGGTACAGCAGGTCACCGCCACCGCGGGGAGCCTGAACGGGCAGACAACCCGCTGTCACCCGCTTTATGCTGCCGTCTCTGGCAGATGGCTTCCGCATGGCCGCGCCACAGGTTCGCCCGCATCAGATGAATCCTCCGGCGGCCGCGTCACCTGAAGGCAACTGGGTGGCATTCGTTAATTAGCGCGGCAGCTGATTTTTCTGAAGCCTCGCTCGGGCGCGACCGGTTTGCGGGCCTGCTTACCTTACACCCCGGGTGGTCCCGGGGTGTGTCAGCTCAGGATTCCGGAACCTGGTCTGCCACGGTTCCCGGATATAAGTCCGGCTGAGGTCAGCAGGCCCACGCTACTGAATATAATCGTGGTTATTCATCAGGTTATTCTTTATTCATTTTCAGGTCACTGCCACATCATAAACAGGGTCCCGGAATACTCCGGCGAATATTCAGAAAGAAAGGGCCGGAATAACCTCCGGATAAGCGTTTCGTCAAAAAAGGAAAATCACCGGGGACAGAGAATAACGCTGTCGTGGAGAGTAAATAATGCGACGCGACGGGATGATTTATTTATACCGGCCAGCAGTTTATCAGTGAAGGAAGAGAGGCGCGTACACTGCATTGATGAATGAAAGTTAAGATAATATAATGATAAGACTGTCATCCGTCGCGTCCGTCGCGTTATGTTCCATCCTGCCGGCGCATTCCGGCCCGCTTCTCTTAAGGAATATTCTCTGGGAAATCAGCACTTATACAGCCCGGTAGTGGTCCGTCCCGACGTCCGGGAGCTCCGGCTTGCCGCCGGTCTTTCGCAGGAAGCCGCCGCGGAGCGGTTTGAGCTCAGCCTGCGCGTCTGGCAGATGAAGGAGGCAGCGAAAAACCCCGCCCCACTGAGCCAGGGAGAGTACGAGCTGCTGCTGCTGCTTGCCGGGCGTCATCCATTCTATACCCTTGTTCAGAAACCCAAAAAGTAGCCGGTTCTTTCCTGCCGCCCCTGAAGTGCAGACTCAGCATACCGAAAAAAGGATGGAGGCATGTGCTGAAAATAGTTTGGTGCTGTACGGCGTGCGTACTCTGCGACTGAAGAAGCCCACTGAGCGGGCTGCAGCATTTTTGTGCGTTGCATACCTGCAGAGACGATCCGCTTCCGGGAATGACCCTGACGTGACCGTTTCGTGATGCCGCCATAGCAGGGGAACTTCTGTTTCCGGCCTCAGGGGCGGCGGGAGCTGTTCACGGCCCTCTCGTCCCTCAGCGGGCAGCAGAGATTTCTGCGGCCGCGTCTGATTGAATGTGTCCCCTTTTTACTGTGTTATGCCGGCCATAGCTCATTTCAACTGAGGGGACAGACTCTGAAAAGCCCGATATCAGACCATGAGGCCGCCCGCCTCGCGGCGCTGGCACCGTATCAGCAGCCGGGCGCGCTTCCGGAAAACGCACTCGACCGTCTTACTACCCTCGCCGCCCGCCTTTTCCGGGTCCCCACGGCATTTGTTTCGCTGATTGACGGCCAGCGGCAGTTTTTCCCGTCCCGCTACGGGCTGAATATCACCGGTACTGCACGGCACGCGGCTTTCTGCGATCATACGCTGGCGCAGGAGGAAATCCTGTGTGTGTCCGATACTTTTGACGATCCGCGCTTTCGCAACAGCCCGCTGGTACACGGATATCCCCACATCCGCTTTTACGCAGGGATCCCGCTGACCACCCCGGACGGCCACCGCATCGGGACCGTGTGCCTGTCAGACACGCAGCCCCGCCCGCCGCTGACGGATGCTGACCGTCAGCACCTGGCTGACATCGCCGCGCTGGTGATGGACCGGATGGAGGTCCACCGGATCGGACAGTTGCGCCACGTCAGCCAGCAGCGGCTCGAGTCTATCTCAGCCACCTCTCCGGACGCCATTATCTGCACCGACCTGCGCCGGGGTATCATTTTCTGGAACCCGGCCGCCACCGCGATGTTCGGTTACAGCGCCCGGGAGATGACGGGCCAGTATGTGGCCGGGCTTATCCCCGAGCGCTGCCAGGCCGATTACCGCAACGAGCTTGACCGTCTCACCGGCGAAGAGGCGGTGATGTCACAGCCCCGTACGTTACAGATATGGGGGCTCAGGCGTGACGGCAGCGAGTTTCCGGCAGACGTGTCGTTCTCGGGCTGGCAGGAGGATGGCGAACGTCTGGCAGGAATGATCATTCGCGACGTCACGGCCCGGTATGAGAGCGAGGCCCGCCTCTGTGAACTCGCCTCCCTCGATATGCTGACGCGGCTGGCCAGCCGCGGTGCGTTTATGCAGCAACTGGGTCAGCTGACGGAGGCTGGTGTGCCTTACACCCTGCTGATGACAGATCTGGATGGTTTCAAGGAGGTGAATGATACACTCGGGCACGCCGCCGGCGACGCACTGCTGTGCCATGTGGCAGAGCAGATCCGTCAGGTTTGCACGGACGCGATCACCGCCGCGCGGCTTGGCGGGGACGAATTTATTATTCTGCTGCCGGGCGGAAGTACCGGTGCCGGCCTGACGGCTGAGCAGCTGATTGCCGCCGTGCAGACGCCTTTCAGCTATCATGGTTCCCCGGTGCTGGTCGGTGCCAGCACCGGCGTTGCCGCCTACCCGGAGCACGGTGAGGACGCGTCGTCCGTGATGTCGGCGGCGGACCTGGCGCTCTATCGGGCCAAGGCCTCGGGCAAGGGCTGCAGCGTCATGTTCAGGCCAGAATTTCTGGATGCGGAGCAGCGGCGGCGGCGTTTTGAGCGAGAGCTGGAAGCTGCGGTGCGTCAGCAGCAGTTCATCCTGTACTACCAGCCGCGCTATGACGCCGGCAACGGGCGCCTGCTCGGCTGCGAGGCGCTGGTGCGCTGGCAGCATCCTTCGCGTGGCCTTCTGCTGCCCTCAGAGTTTATGGATATGCTGGTAAAGAGCCCGCTGTCAGTCACGCTCGGCGACTGGATCATCCGCACTGCGCTGTTGCAGGCCCGCCAGTGGCAGATCCTCTGCCCGCAGCTGCGCATCAGCATTAATCTTTTTCCGCGTCAGCTGGCCGGCAATGGCCTGGAAAGCGTGCTTGACGAGTCGGCAGGAGGAGACGCCGCCTTTGTGGACCTCGAAGTGGACGAGCCGTTGCTGACGGGACTCATCCAGGACTCACCAGCACAGTTTGCGGCTATCCGGCACACGGGAGCCGCGTTTATTATTGATCACTACGGACGGACGCTGGGTGCCATCAGGCTGCTGCAGCACGGCTTCGTCAGCGGCTTCAAGATTGACAAGTCACTGACCCTGGAGCTGGGTACCAGCAGCCGTGTCCGGGTGATGTTCCATGCTATCGCGACACTGGGGAAAAGCCTCGGGCTTAGCGTGGCGGCAGAGGGGATAGAAAACACGGCACAGCGGATGTTTGTAACATCCGCCCGGTGCGACATTATGCAGGGGAACGCACTGTGCAGGCCCCTCACGGCGGCAGCATTTGAAGCACTGCTCATTGCAGAAGACGACAGTATGACGCTCAGGGACATCTGATGACGCCGCTCAGCCTGTGCGCTGTTTAACTTAATGATGAGCAGCACCACCCGGATGCCGGATCTCCCTTATTATTTTGTCTGAGTATCCTTTTTACCCTTTTACGTTGCCTGCAGGCCGGGCACTGCGTTGGGCGGACGTATGGCCAGTGCGTGGCAGAGAGTTGCAGGTGATTCAGTTCAGGAAGTGTCGGCGAAGTCAGCAACATAAAAAATGGCTTTCGTGAGAAAGTCATAAGCACGATCACTCGCCGTATCGTTTCTATATACTCTGAACAGGCGCGCATTATTTATCGCCTTACTGTGATGATTTATCTGGTCAGAGAGACAGTTTGCAGAAAACATTTAAGGATGAGACAGACAATTATTACCGGCTATCTGAGAAAACTGATCTGGAAATGAGGTTGTGAGCGTCAGAAGCATCAATTCTGAACGCCACTGCCATGATCAGAATTCGAACATGATCAGAATTCGAAACGAAAATGTTGCATTCCACATAAATGGAGATATGTCCGAGAGAATGATGGCCATTCTGGGAGAAATAGCTCTGGGACAGGAAATCTATTCGATAGACGAAAGTTTTCTTGATGTCAGTGGCATCGCGGCTTACATGCCGCTTGCAGATTTTGGGCAACAAATGCGCAACAGGATTACAAAAGAGATCGGTCTGACGATCGGCGTAGTATTCGGTCCTTCCAAGACACTGGCCAAGCTGGCCAATTTTGCCGCCAAAAAATGGACCCGAACGAATAGCATTGTGGATCTCTCAAGCTAGGAACGACAGCGAAAACTGCTGTGACCTGCTCCCCGTTGATTAATACACCGCGATGTTAGTAATGTCTTCATAAGCCACATGAGGACATCCCCATGAAGAAGCGTTTTTCCGACGAAATGATCATCAGTATTCTTCGCGAGGCTGAAGCCGGTGTTTCTGCCCGTGAACTATGCCGTAAGCACGCCATTTCTGACGCCACCTTTTATACCTGGCGCAAGAAGTATGGCGGTATGGAGGTGCCCGAGGTTAAGCACCTGAAGTTGCTTGAGGAAGAGAACGCCCGCCTCAAGAAGCTGCTTGCAGAAGCCATGCTGGATAAGGAGGCGCTTCAGGTGGCCCTTGGCCGAAAGTTCTGACGACAGACCAGAAGCGGGAAACCGTGGAAGTCATGTGTAAGGCCGCAGGTCTGTCGCAACGTCGAGCCTGCAGGCTGGCAGGTTTGCCCCTGTCGACTTGCCGTCTCTACGCATCACTGAGCTGGCACTTGAACGTCGCCAGTTTGGTTACCGGCGCATCTGGCAGTTATTGCGTCGGGAGGGATTTCACGTCAACCACAAGCGGGTTTACCGCATCTATCACCTTAACGGTCTGAGCGTAAAACGCAGGCGACGCCGTAAGGGTCTGGCGACTGAGCGGCTTCCGCTGCTCCGCCCGGATGCGCCGAACCTGACATGGTCGATGGATTTCGTCATGGGTGCGCTGGCTACTGGTCGCAGGATTAAGTGTCTGACCTGCGTGGATGATTTCACGAAGGAGTGCCTGACGATCACCGCTGCTTTTGGTATTTCAGGCATTCAGGTCGTGCGTATTCTGGACGGCATAGCGCTGTTTCGTGGCTATCCGGCAACGATAAGAACCGATCAGGGCCCGGAGTTTACCTACCGTGCGCTCGATCAATGGGCCTTTGAACATGGTGTTGAGTTGCGCTTAATCCAGCCGGGCAAGCCAACGCAGAACGGATTTATTGAGAGTTTCAATGGACGTTTCCGGGATGAATGCCTGAATGAGCACTGGTTCAGCGATATTCTACATGCCCGGAAAATCATTAATGACTGGCGGCAGGACTATAACGAGTCCAGACCGCATTCATCGCTGAATTACCAGACGCCGTCTGAATTTGCAGCATGCTGGCGAAACGGGAAACAAGAAGAAAAACCAACCGACATTACTAACTGAAGGTTGTATCTAATACTGGGGGCAGGTCAGCAGGTCAACTGCATGCTGCTCACGTCTTTTTCTCCTGATTCAGAAGATCCGAAAAAGACGAGAACCGGATCTTTCCTCCCCGGTGGCGGTTTTCTGCGCAGGTCACTATATGTAGTGGTTCCGTCAGCCGCTCAGGCTACCAGATGTAGGGTTATGGCTGTGGAGGACCTCTGACAAAGCGGGCTTTGCCCCGCCCCGACGCCGTGCTACCCTTCCGGTTACTGCCATATCGGGAAAAAGTCGGATCATGCCGGTAAGGGCATGCGGTAATTGCGGAAGGAAACAGTTTCAGTTGTTAATAAAGCGGAATTTCCATCAATGCATCCTGATTGACTCATAATGAATACACTGATAAATAATTGCCTTTATTTTGACGCGCGCTGTCCTTTTCGTTCAGCCTGTTGTCATTGCCTGCAAAAAGAAGAAAGGTTGAGTCATGGCGAAAATTCAGGCCCGTAATGTGGACGACGCGCTTTATGAGTGCATCGAGCAGTCAGCAATGAAAAACGAACGATCGCTGGAAGGCGAAATACGGACTGCCCTGCGGGAGTATTATCAGCCTGTGGTCAGTGAAGGACCTATGATGTCAGAACGGGAACGCTGGCAGCGCGAAACGGGCAAGCGACTCAGGTGGCTGTTTGACCGGCTGATGGCGGACAATTATTTTCGGGATTATGCCGGAGGAAGGACGCTGGATACCTTAGACCTGGTCCGGCTCGGCAGACAGCTTAATACATCCCCCGGGCTCCTGATGGATATCATGGACGGGCTGCAGGAGCTTACGTTTGAGCTTGCGGACGCGATGGCTGAAAAATTTGGCTCCTCCGCTGAATGGTTGCTGGGAGAAAGCGGGCAACCCTTTCCGTTTGTTGACATTGGCTCTGTGGGGTATCGGGAGTTTTTCTTTCCTGCCGAAAGTAAAAGCGATTACACGTTTGAGTTTCTGAGAATAGCCGGCGGTATGCACGATGGCACCCTGCTCATATTACGTCAGGATGTGCAGACAAAACGGATCACGCCCGGCGTCATCAATGATTTTCATCTGAGCAGCGGTATGGGGAGCGGCGGATACGGGAATATGAAAAGATTCCTCCTGCTTCTCAAAACAGAAGGTGCCCGGCGGTCCATCAATACTTTTGACTGGACGCCCGAGCACCCGAATTTTGGATTCTCGACTGTCATAGGCCAGCATCATCACGTTTATTTTCAGGACTCGCCTCACCGTTCATCTGCCCGCTGGCTGCAGCAGGTTTTTAACGGTGAAGATCCGGGCGACTGGTTCAGCACCGGATGGTCGTCCGTTCTCAGGGAAATCGGTGAGACGCCCTTCGGCGATGACAGCAAAGTGGCAGGCGGGGTGGTTTCAGAGTGAATTCAGCCGTAATAAGGGATTTGATGTGCGGGTTACTTTGTTCTGGACTGATACCAGCGGCTGGAGCGGCAACGAATGAGGAAATGAGCCGTCTTGATGAGGCCTATCCGCCCGGGAGTGTGGTGATCTGCCGCCAGGATCTGCCAGGAGACGGTATGGTGCGCCTGCCGACCCGGCTGGAGATCCGGGAAACTGTTATCAGCCGGAAGGCTGACCTGACCACAGGACGGGGTGTCGCCACCTGGATAACGCATGGCAGCACCGCACCCGGTCTGACGCTCACGTATATGTTCAAGCAAAGGAAAAACGGGTCGGGTTATTATTCACGAATCGATCCTGCCAGTATGGCCGTCTCAATGCCCGCTGTCGGGCCGGAAGGGGAAAAAACCGTTCTTGAGGGTTTTCGCCGGCGTCTGCCTGCAGGTGAAGAATTTGCTCCCTTCAGCCAGACAGAAATTACGGATTTCCCTTCCTATGTGGTCCGGAAACCTGACGAGCCGCCGAGTTACTGCTATAAAGAAAAGCAGGAATGACCATGACACCACTCTCCCTTTATCCGCAGGCATCTGTCTCACAGTTGCCGGTTGCCATAGACTATCCGGCCGCGCTGGCGCTGCGCCAGATGGCCGCGCAGCATGATGAATACCCGCAGTACCTGCTGGCTCCGGAGGTGAGCGCCCTTCTCCACTACGTGCCGGATCTGCACCGCAAGATGCTGTTCACCACGCTCTGGAACACCGGCGCGCGCATTAACGAGGCGCTGGCGCTGACCCGGGGGGATTTCAGTCTGGCACTGCCCTACCCTTACGTGCAGCTGGCCACGCTGAAGCAGCGCGGTGAAAAGGCGGCACGCGGCCCCGGCAGGGCGCCGTCAGGTGTGGTCCCTCACCGGCTGGTTCCGCTTTCCGATCCGCAGTATGTGGCCCAGCTGGAGATGATGGTCGCCACGCTGAAAATTCCGCTTGAGCGCCGCAACCCGGAGACAGGCCGGACCGAGAAGGTCAGGCTCTGGACGATAACCGACAGGACGGTGCGTACCTGGCTGAACGAGGCCGTCGACGTTGCTGAAGGTGATGGTGTTACGTTCTCAGTGCCGGTGACGCCGCATACTTTCCGACACAGCTACGCCATGCACATGCTCTATGCGGGGATACCGCTGAAGGCATTGCAGAGCCTGATGGGGCACAAAAGCATGAAGTCCACAGAGGTCTACACGAAGGTGTTTGCGCTGGATGTAGCGGCCCGGCACCGGGTGCAGTTTCATATGGCCGGCACGGATGCGGTGGCCATGCTTAAAAAAATATGATGCTATCAACTGCAGGTAAGCGGCGGTTTCCCAGTGATAGATGTACCGGCTTGAGGCTTAGGTATAGTTCGTGCATAAAATAACAACTTAAATGCGTATGTATGTGTATATGCTTGTGTATATACACATTCGACTTTTCCGGATTTAGAGTGCTAAGCCAGTTCAGCTCTACTTAACTTCTCACGCATACTATGCGGCGAATGCCTTTTTAAAACTGAGGTTATTTAGATGGCAAACCTCTAAAAGCATCCTCCCAGTAAGGGTCTCTCTCCGGGTCATTCACTATCTTACTCATCCAGGTTTCAGATCGATTCCATCTTTCAGCCACTTCCTTTAACGTCCAGTTTCTTTCTCTAAGCAAATTTTTGATATCAGATACGTTTAGCTTGGCTCCCACCCAGTTACGCAAAAGATTCTCATCAACCGTAAAATCGAGACCTTGATACTTTTCTTCAAGCGATTTTTGAGTTGTTGAAAACCAGGTGGGTTCGCCATTACCCTCAAATTTGATGATGGTATAGCGGTGGCCTTGATTAAGGCTAATTTCAGGGTGGTAATACTCAATCCAGACCGAATTATTATTTATGTAGTCAAATACCCATGCATCAAATTCACGACTTTTGCGCTGCGCAGATTTAAAGAGATCACTGAAATTTTTTTTGTTCGATACCTTAAACGCACCGTCTTGCATCAGTGCATTTATCGCCGAGATACGTACGCTCTCTGCTGCGTTTGTGATGGAAGTATTATGGTAGTTCAGCAGTTGAGCGCAGGTGAAAACAATCTTGCCCTGAGCAATCTGCACTCGCAGATAACAGTAGCCGTGATCGTTCCAGAAAGCCTGAAAGCGCAAAGGGTGATAAATTTTGTCAAATCCTTCGGTTAGAGTGAATCTGATTCTCATCTTCTTTCCTCGTCGTTAAGTTGTAATAATGTGAACTATGCAATATCTTTAGTCAACTTAAGCGGCTAAAAAATAATTTTTTTGTTATATGGTTGTATATATCTTTGTATATACATTTTTTTTCTTCATTTATTAGTTTATATACATAGCTGCATATACTTATGTATATACATTGACAGTGGTTTGACAATCTGTATTATGTCTATACTTTTGTATATACATGGTGGTGTGGAATGAAGAAGCCTTACATAATTTCTTTTGCAAACAGTAAAGGTGGCGTGGCTAAAACAACGAGTTGCATTGCTGTCGGTTGCGCACTGGCTGCCGCAGGCTACAGAACTTTACTGGTTGATCTGGACCATCAGGGTAATCTGAGTGATGACGTTGGTCGTGGTGATGAAGACTTCACAATCACCGATCTGTTTGAAGACCCTAAGTTCGATACCAATAAACTCGTTTATACCGCCCTCGATGGGGAAACCGTCATTCCTAACCTGGAGGTTATCCCCGCCGATATAACCCTTGCTGTTGAGGCGCGCAGCGCCGAACGTTTTCGTCACCGGCTTAATATTCTGGATGAAGGTCTGGCAAGGCTCAAAACCGTTTACGACTTTATCCTGATTGACCTGCGGCCAGCCATCGATCTCAGTATCGAAAACGCGCTGCTGATAACAGATAAAATTGTTGTGCCGGTAGACATGGATCGCAGAGCGGTAAAGGGCATTGATGACCTTTTTCAGGTTGTCCGTGAAGTAAGGCGTAATGACGATTTTGTATATACACTTGTAAAGACAAAAGTTAACGAATCTCACTCTAAAATGAAAAAAGCCATTGATGGGTACATCAGTGAAGCGGGCTATAAAGTTGCGAATACTGAAATACGCCAGAGTGAGCTATTCAAACAGGCTACTGAGGTGCATCGTCCTGTTATGATGTTCGCCAGAAATGAACGTCCTTACCGGGATTACAAAGCCTTCACGCAGGAGTTGCTGCAGCAGATTGAGGAGGCCGAAGGTGGCAAGAAGTGATCGTATAACGAAAGGGGTTACGCGCGTTACTGAACGTAGAAATATCACCACCGGTAAGCAGATGAACCTTCGCCTTACTGGTCTGGATGACGATGCGCTATCCATTCTTGTTGAAAGAATACAGGAAAGGCTGCCTAACAAAAACATCACGCGGTCGCGTGTAGTCCGGGCCGCCTGCTATATAGAAGATGATAAGTTGATCGATAAGCTGGCTCAGCTTCTCGTTGAAAATACCTGATTTGTATATACATAATACAACCCTAATGTATATACTTGTGAGTATGCATTTGTATATACATAATTAAAGAGTAATGTCTATACATTTGTATAGGCATTATTGTATTGATGGGTTATGGAGAAGCTAATGATTCTTAGGTGTTTGTATATATACTTGTATATACACTAACGCGTTGTAAGCAGCCCTGCAGCTGAATGTCAGATTAATTTTGCGACCGGTAATTCTTTCCAGTTCGTCGTCCATGCTTTACTCAGCATCTCCCGCTTCATCTTCCAGTCAGGGTCGATGCCTTTACCCGCAAAGCCAATACTGTAGCGGCCTGATCGGTTCATTGAATCCATCAGGCTCATCAGAGCGTCGCTGCCGGCACGCGGCGCTTCGGCGTCAAACAGGTTCAGCTGTGCTACACCGTTCGGCCGCAGCTCGCTCAGCATGATGCCGGCCTTCGCATAGCGATAGCCCGGGCGCCAGATCGTGTCCAGGGATTTCACCGCCGCCTCGATGATATTGCGCGTGTCCTGCGTACCAACACGCAGTTTTACGAAGGCTGTGTTGCCGTAACCAGGCTGCCCGGTATCGAAAGGGGAGGTGCGGATAAAAACGGAGATGTGGTGGCAGTACTGCTTACCCGCCCCATGCGAACAGAAGAATCAGCGACAGGAAAGCAAACAGTGAGCGCCATGCGACCATAGCCCATGTGTTCATATCGATCATTCTCACGAAAAATCCCGCTGAGCTCCACAGGATGGCCGAAAAGCACACCATAATCAGTCCCAGAGTGTGCCTGCTGACGGTCTTAATAAGTGGCATTTTTTATCCCTGCCTGTGTTAGTCTTATAAAAAAGTAGAACGGTCTAATTATTATGACGAAAAGTGATACGCGCAAACGTCTTTTGAACGCTGGTATACGGGTTTTCATGAGGGAGGGTTATGAAGGCGGGGGGATCACAACGATTCTGAACGAGGCAGGGATGCCTAAAGGGTCTTTTTATAATCTCTTTCCGAGTAAAGAAGAATTTGCCTGTGCCACGCTTGACGCTTATATCGAGACTTTTGATCAACTCCGGACAGATACGCTGCTGGACAGTACCCTGATTCCTCGCCTGCGTCTGATTAACTGGCTTAACGGGCACAGGGAATATATTGAGCGAGAACCTGAAGCAGCAGGCTGCCTGGCGGGTATTATTGGACAGACAAGTTCGGTAAACAGTGAAAAAATCCGGCACAAACTGCTGACGTTTTTTACCTGCTGGGAGCGCGATCTGATCAAGGTATTTAATGACGCTCAGCATGCTCAGACTCTTTCGCCAGCGATGTCACCGGAAAGCGCGGCACAGCTGCTCATTCATAGTTACGAAGGAGTCATGATACGTATACGCATAGAAGGGAGCACGAATCCTTATGACTTTATGACGCAGACTTTACCGGACATTCTTTTTGCAGAATCCGCCTCTGGTTCTGATTTTACACCATGTTAAAAAGATTATTTAATCCAAAGCAACAGAGTCCGCTTGTCGCTTTCAGCCGACTATTTTCCCGTGCCAGAATGCCTTGCAACAGAAGCTGAAGTGGCAAATCACACGTTACTTAACGTGTGATGGATTTATTGCTTAAACGACGTATTGGCGAAAGATATCTGTTCTGACCGCCCTTCATTCACCTGCGTGCATAGCCATGCGACCGCTCCGAAACCATCAGGGGCTTTTTTTCACTATATGGATAATGAGTGTCGGAAACGGGTCTTTCGCGTCAGAATGGTGCTGAGAGGCTCTCAGGGGGGGCGGCCAGGCACTGTTATATTAAACATGTGATGCCTGGCAGGTAAGTAGAAAAAAATACCGGCTGCCCTTATGTCCGGACGGTGTGTGCCGATAATCATAGTGTGCCTCACGAAGGGAGACATAAACTGATTATTTTCGTATCTGATTTGCTTCTGGCTCCTCCTGTCCCGGAGGAGCCATTTTTTTGCCGTCTACGGCGTATACCTGCTTGCGAAACTGTATTTTTCTTCCATGCTGAAGGGGTGTCGCTTCCCTGCTGGAGCCGGCACGTTTGCCGTAACCTGTGAACGAGAGTTGATTGTTCAGCCCGCTAAAGATGGCGGGTTTTTTACGGGCAGAACCCCGGCGAGTCAGGCCCTGGCTCAGCCGTGCCGGCAGAGGTGATCCGGTATGAGAACGCGTTTTCCCCGCTTACGCTTGTTGTCGTGGCGATCTTTTCTATGATTAAGACCGGCCGGCGGCTCCGGCTGACCGCGATAAAAGCAAGAGTCACAGTATTCCTCTTTGTACCGCCTTCTGGGCGGTTTTTTTTGCCCTGAAAACGGGCGCGCCGCTGCCGGCGTCCGCTATCTGATGCCTGAAGCGCAGGGGCGTGGTCGTGATACAGAAGGTGCGTTCCGGGGCAGCCATCCGGGACAAACATCCCGGATGGCTGAAAAAAATCCCGAAACCTGGCCAGCGGAGCCGGGAAGGAAAGTAAGGCAGTGAAATTCGCGATAAGAAAATCCGCCGCATACTGTATCACGCTTTTTCCAGCGAAGCGCAGAGGTTCATCAGGCCTGCTGCCGGTTCCGGGATTCGTGCCCGGGTTAATGTGTCCAAAATGATGAAAATATTTTTACCGGCGGGTTAAGGCCAGCCTTATACCCAATGCAATGAATGTCGCACCCACAATTCTATCAAGTAAATTTTGTAGCTTTCGATTACCTGCAACGGCTCCTGCCGTGCTGCCGGCAAATATGGCAAATGTCACATCGGTCAGAAAAGCTATAAACGCATATGTTAGTCCCAGTAACAGAAATGATGCCGCATGTTGGTCGCCTTCCGGCGTGACAAACTGAGGGAAAAATGAAATAAAGAAAAGGAGCACTTTGGGATTAGTTAAAGTAGTGATAAATCCCCTGGACAGCAGCCTGTAGGCATTTACCCTCCTGGTGTTTCGGGGTACAGCATCTCCCCGGTCCTTTTTCCTGATGAATGTTGCTAACAACATTTTTCCACCCAGGAAAATCAGGTAGCTCGCTCCAATGTATTTAATCGCGGTAAACATAACAGGAGAGGCGGTGATGAGGGCAGTCAGCCCCAAAGTGCCTGCAATCGCATGTGTGCAACTTCCTAACGCCACGCCAGATGCTGAGACAATACCGGCGCGACGGCCGTTAGCAACGCTTTGCCCAATCACGTAAGCCATATCAGGTCCGGGAGTTACAGAAAGCAAAAAAACTGAAAAGGCAAAGAGTCCAAAATTGGTAATATCCAGCATGAATACCTCAGATGTCTTTGAAATTTAATGGTAATCAAAACGTATAACACTTAATTTTCCTGCTCAAGAACTTTGTTAGCCTCTCCCTGCTGGTATAATTAATATTCTGTTTTCGGCATCCACGAACTGACTCTCAGTTGAGATGCTGCTTAACACCCGGGGTCCGCTTCTCGTTCATAGCGACCTCAGCCCCATGCCAGTCCGCTTTGTGCCGCCAGAAGCAAACGTTTTACTTACCTCATTGCATCGATATTACTTATTTAAAATAACGTTCCCTGCTTTTCTGCCGATATATATGCTGAAAGTTTTTATTATTTTCATATTTCATACAGTATCAGTCACTTACGATGGCAGGAACAACAGATGACGATTACACAGCGATTGTTGCTTACCTTTTCACTCCTCTCTGCCGCGCTGGTCGCGATGGTTATCATTGCCGTCGTTGTAGCGGGCGGATTTCAGTCCCGCTTTCAGTATGTGCAGGAAAATACCGTTCCGTCGCTTCTGGATCTGGGAAAACTGGTTGATAGCAGTAACTCCCTTATTATCTGGCTCTACCGTCACCAGAGCGCAACAGACCCCCGGCGCCAGGCTGAGGTCGAAAAAAGAATTGATGAAACTATTAACAATATCAAATCAATGAACCAGTATTACCTGAGCAACAACATTTCTGACGAGGAAGATCGGCAGCTAACTGAGGGGGCATTCTCTGCCATTAAACGCATTGAATCCTCGCTTCCGGTGTTTCTTGCCGGCTCACGCGCGCAGAATGATGCTGTTGCGCTGGGCGCGCTTCAGAGTAATGAAGGTATTGGCGAATCGGCGCGCCAGCTGATTGCAGGTTACAAGAAACAGCTGCAGCTTAATGTGAACATCAGTAAAGCCCTGAGAAAAGAAAACGACCAGAGTTACCAGGTGACACTCTGGAGCCTGATGGGTGGCTCAGCGCTGGCTATAACTATTCTGGCATTCTTTGCGCTGAAAACTGTTTTCGCTATCCGTAGTCAGCTCAACGGTATGCGTAAAACCATGGAAACTGCCAGCGAGCGGCTTGACCTGACCCTCAGGGTGGACGAGTCACGCCGGGATGAAATCGGCATGACCGCGAAGGCATTCAATCATCTGATTGAAAATGTCTCAGCCTCGCTTTCAAAAGTAGAGGCATCCGCACAGTCGGTCAGCTCTGCCTCGGCGCAGATATCTGCCGGTAACGAGGATCTCTCATCCCGGACGGAGGAGCAGGCTGCCTCACTGGAGCAAACGGCTGCCAGCATGTCTGAGTTAAGTGAGACCGTTCGTCAGACCGCAGAAAATACGCGTCTTGCCAGTCAGTTAGCAAAGAATGCTCATGAAATCTCAGAAGACAGTGCTGGTCGTGTCCGCACACTGCTATCAACAATGAGCGATATCAGGGGAAGCTCATCGAGAATCACCGATATCATTGCACTGATCGAAGGGATTGCTTTTCAGACCAATATTCTGGCTCTGAACGCCGCAGTAGAGGCTGCACGTGCCGGAGAGCAGGGCCGTGGCTTTGCCGTCGTGGCCGGCGAAGTCCGCAATCTTGCGCAGCGCTCATCGTCTTCAGCCCGTGAAATCAAGGAGCTTATCGAGTCGTCAATGGGCTTTGTTCAGGCCGGCTCCGAACAGGCAGAAGGTGTGGGAGAGAATATTTCCAGAATGAACGATGCCGTTCGTCAGGTCACTGATCTGGTCGATGAGATATCCGTGGCGGCCAGTGAGCAGTCTCAGGGAATTGGCCAGGTTCATCAAGCCGTCGACCAGATGGACGATGTAACCCAGCAAAACGCAGCGCTGGTTGAAGAGGCTTCCGCAGCCTCACGTTCGCTAATGGAGCAGGCGGCGTCACTCAACCAGCTGGTCAATACTTTTACGCTGGTTACCGCTTCAGGTCAGGCAAACACTGAGCGCGCTGAAGTAGTTCGTCCTGTGCGGACGGCAGCCGTATTACGTTCCGCTCCTGCCGTTGCGGCTGCGGGGGATGACAACTGGCAAAGCTTCTGAGCAGAAGTTACGTTTCTTAGACTCAGGCGCGGGCCTGAGTCTTCCGTCAGCGCTTTAGCTCCTCTGTATCAGAAATGTGATGCCTTTCAGTCTGGTAAAAAGATACCGGCTGCGCTTATGTGCCTGCCGGAGATGTTGATATTTATAATGTGCCTCACCGGGGATGCGCAAACTTATCCTGCTGTTATCTGCACTTCTGGCTCCCGCTGCGGGAGCCATTTTTTTGTCGGGTAAAACCAGTACAGAATCTTAAATATGCTTTTCAGGCTTATCGCTAAAATGGGGGCCACCACAGAACTCCGTGCATGTCTGGACAGTCTGATGGGAATTGAAAACTCAAAACACGCCGTCTGATTCAGTGCAGTTTCTTTATCAGTTGCCGCATCAGCTCAAGACAATCTGAACGGACTTCATCATCACTGGCATTCTCACCAGGCTGATACAGAGCCTGGATAAGCTTCTCAGGCGTGACAGCCTTTCCTGCCGAAAGCCGTCCGGTTGCGACATGCTCTATCAGGGCACGGATCTCATCTGAAATATCCTGTGCATTATTTTTCAAACCACACTCTTAATGTATATACATCCGGTTTATCATTTCTCAGTGTGGCCGTCCGGTCAGTGAGTTCCGCCACGAATATTTTCTGACTGCAGGATACCGGTAAGGATGATTTCAGTCTGGTCGAATAGCCGTCAGTGCCCTGAGGCAACTGTTCATATATCAGAAACGATCACTGTATGATGTTCATTATCAGCTGATAACCGTGGACCGGCATGCCGTCAGTAATACAGGCACCCTGACTGCTGTTCGCATGTCAGGGAAAGGACACCGACGGCCTCAATACAGAATTTCAGGATAATTACAGGTGCGTCATTCTTCAGGGTGACTACAGTCTGTGATGAGGTTATCAACAATCGTGCTAATGGAGGATGAAACGTGTTAACTCAGGACGACGGGAAAGGCCACGTTATTATTGACGAAGCAGCACTGCACCTGGCGCTGGCTGAAAAGGAGGTAAAGGTTATCTCTCATCGCTGGACTGTGTCACATGGCTACAAATGTATCCCGTGATGAAAAGCTTAGCAATATCTCAGCCTGATATCCCTGTACCGCAGAATACGCTCCGCTGATTAAACAGTCCTGCACTGCGGAAAGCGGGACTTTACACAGAGGCGCTGATCCGCGTTTATAAACCACAATGCTCCTGCCAGCTCTGGTTATGGTGCGGCTGTCAGACCGACAGCCCTGTTTCTGCCATGTGCAACCGGTCAGCATTTTTTTACCAGACCTTTCCGATAAGATGTCTGTTCAGGGTTTTTGCGGACATTTACGACATTATTTTAGTGCTTATAGCGCGCGGTTAAGAGCTGGCAGAAATATTCGCGTCATCAGTTCTGAAGCAGGTACAAAAAAGCCCGGCGACCGGGCAATGACTCAACCGCTCCTGTCTGAGCAGGCTACGGGGTGGGTTTAGTCAGGGTAGGTGAACATCAGAGACTGAGCCAGGCGGCAGGTGAAAAATATCTGCTCCGGAGGCTGGCAGCAGGGAGTAGAGCTCCTGGCCCTGACGGGCCATGGGGCTGCCATTGATACCACTACCGCTGCGGGTAAACTGGTTTTTGGTATTTTTGCGGCACTGGCTGAATTTGAGCGGGAACTGATATCGGAACGCAGCCGTGCCAGGCTGGCTTCAGTAAGAGCGAGGGGACGTAAAGGCGGCAGGCCATTCAGGATGACAACAGCCAAACTTCATCTTGCAATGGCGGCTTTCTGCCTGTGGTATCATACGACGGTTATTTTTCAGAGCCAGGGCTGATGAAGAAAAAAAGCACCACACCCACGCCTCACGATGCCACGTTCCGGCAGTTTCTGACGCAACCGGATGTTGCCCGGGACTTCATGGAAATCCACCTACCCGCAGAACTGCGCGCACTCTGCGACCTCAGTACGCTGAAGCTGGAATCCGGCTCGTTCGTTGAGGATGATTTGCGCCAGTATTTCAGCGACGTGCTCTACAGCCTGAAAACCACCGCCGGTGAGGGTTACGTTCACGTGCTTATCGAGCATCAGTCCTCGCCCGACAGACACATGGCCTTTCGCCTGCTCCGTTATGCCGTGGCCGCCATGCAGAGGCACCTTGAGGCGGGGCATAAAAAGTTGCCTCTGGTAATACCGGTGCTGTTCTATACGGGTAAACGCAGCCCGTATCCGTACTCCACCCGGTGGCTGGATGAGTTTGACGACCCGGAACTGGCAGGCAGACTCTACAGCAGCGCTTTCCCGCTGGCTGACGTTACCGTCATTCCTGATGATGAAATAGCCAGCCATCGCAGCATGGCCGCCCTGACCCTGCTGCAGAAACATATTCATCAGCGGGACCTGGCAGAACTGACTGACCGGCTGGCGCCCATTCTGCTAGCCGACTATCTGTCTTCATCACAGGTGATATCGCTGGTACACTATATTGTACAGGCAGGCGAAACAGCCGACGCCGAAGGTTTTGTACGCGAACTGGCACAGCGTGTGCCGCAACACGGAGACGCACTTATGACCATCGCACAGCAGCTCGAACAGAAGGGCATTGAAAAAGGTATTCAGCTCGGTGAACAGCGAGGAATTGAGAAGGGACGTAATGAAGGCAAGCTGGCAGGCAAGCTGGAAGTTGCCCGTACCATGCTACAGAACGGCATTGACCGCAACACCGTCATGAAAATGACCGGCCTGACCGAAGACGACCTGGCGCAGATCCGCCACTGAGTTATTCAGCGGCCTCTGCGGCCGCGCTGCTGAGTCGCCACGTGCAGCCTCCCAGAGTGTCATTCCCCCATCGTTCAGTCACGCACAGGTCACCCTGCACTTTCAGAAACATCACGGGCTTCGGCACGAGCTCGTCGGGAATAAGGCCGCCATAGTGCCTTATCAGCAGCTTCCCCCGGCGTACCCGGAACAGCCCGGGCGCCCGCGGTGAAAGGCCCGGATGCAGTTGTCCGGGTGCGCCCTGAGCACCTGCAGTATCGCTTCACGCTCTATCTTTCACTCCTTTGCGTCAGATATGCGCGAAAACAGCGGACGGATTATCCTTGCCGGTATCCCAGGCACACAACTGTTTAATGCTCTGACCGCATACATCGTCAGCACGTCTGCCAATGCTGAACAGTCGCGCAGCGTTATGTTCTGGCTACTGGGCAGCCTGAGCGGTGTTCGCTGGCCAGACGCTATGCTGGCTCATGTGGTAACAACGGCGGGCTTACTGATTATCCTCTGCTATGCGCGCTCGCTGGATACGCTGACCTTTGGAGAAGAGGTTTCCGCCACGCTGGGGACGCGTATTCTGACCGTCCGTATTGTTCTGTTACTCACCACTGCGCTGATATCAGATATTCATTAAGATCTAGCTCCTGCTCCGCGTAGTCCTGACAGGGTGAGGGAAACCCGCATGGCACGCGTTCCAGGAAAAGGGGCCTGAAGCTGGGCGGCGGATTATCTGCCGGGTGCAGCAACTCAAAGGCGTTGAACATAGCAAAATCCCTGTTAAAGCTCTGTATGTATTTACAGTAGTATTAACTGGCTTGACGGGCAGTGCAAGACAGTGAAAAACGTCTGAGCGCAGGATTAAAAGACAGTCATTGATTTATATAGGTTTATAGCAAAACGCCTGCTCAAAAATTAATCACTCGGGTGCAGGCTTAGGCTGGCAGGGCCTGCAGCTGATTATCCACAGCTTTATGCGCCGCCTGTGCAGGAAAGATGTGGATAAGGGTCCCCTTCGGCTCCCCGGCGTTGCCGGGTCGTCAAGCCTCACTGCGCTAACCGGCAGAGCCGGTAAGCTCCGCCGGACCGCGAAGCGTTCCGGGCCTGACGGCTGGAGTCTGATGACTTAAGGCAAACCGGGCTGGCGCTCCTCTAAAAAAGCCGCTGAGGGTTTTTCAAACGATACCGCAGGTGTAGGATTATGCCCGTTTTCAGGGAGCTTTCGCATAAGGACTATGTTTTGAAATCTGCACATCCTCCGTATTTATTTCATTTCTTCCTCCGGTATCGCCCTCACGTGCTGAGGACAGACTCCTGACGGCCAAATCTGGCCACCCCACAGCTTAAAAACAACGGCAGGACCACAGCCTGACATGCAGCCAGCCCGCGGGCTGGCGCGAACCGCGCCGGCATAAGCCCGCCGCCGCTCTGAGGCGCAACGCCGTTTCGCTGCCGCTCAGCCGCCGTTGCCGGTGCATCGTGCTGTACTTTTCCGCCGGGCTTCACCGGTTTAAGTCCTTTCGCCGGGGCTGAGACAAGCACAGGTGCCGTGGTCGTCCAGGGTGAAGTGAACGCCGTGAAAATTTATTTCCGGCAACTGCGTTAGACCAGAAATAAATTTCCCCGTCGCCCCGGACGCCTGCCGTCACCCGCGCTGGTTTACGCCCTCGCGGCGAAGGATCTCAAACGGGTGAAGTGAATACCGGAGGTAAAAACCAGCCGATTTCCACAAAACGTCAACACCGCGGCTCCCGAAACTCAACGGGTGACGTGGGTTAAAAACCAACTGCATGAGGAGAACGAACATGGCTTCACGGGGCGTCAACAAAGTCATCCTGGTCGGCAATCTGGGACAGGACCCGGAGGTGCGCTACATGCCGAACGGCGGCGCGGTCGCAAACATCACGCTGGCCACGTCAGAAGCCTGGCGTGATAAGCAGACTGGCGAGAACAAAGAGGTCACGGAGTGGCACCGCGTGGTGCTGTTCGGAAAACTCGCGGAGGTAGCGGGGGAGTATCTCCGCAAGGGCTCACAGGTCTACATCGAGGGCCAGCTGCGCACGCGTAAATGGCAGGGGGCGGACGGACAGGACAGGTACACCACCGAAGTCGTCGTGAACGTTGGCGGCACCATGCAGATGCTGGGCTGACGCGGCGGCATCAGCGCTGGCGGGGACGGCAGAAAAAAAGGATAAGGCATGCCCTCCGGTGCTCACGTTACTGAGCATGCCTTGCAGTATAGGGTGGCCCGCTTCTGTGGCGTCAGAACGAACCTCACTGGCGATGATGCACCAGGCTGAAGCGCAGGAAAGACTTATCTGCGAGGCTGAAACGGCGTTGGCCAGCCAGACTGTTCGCACATACCGGCAATGGTACTCGCACTGGCGTCATCGTGGTGTACGGGTAAACGACCTGCTGGATATGACGTGGGTGTGGCACCAGCGTGCCCGAACAGACTGAGCGGAGAGAGTATTCTGGAAATTAATTGTATGTGCCTGACCGGTCATGCAAAACCACTATTTCTGTTGTGCCTCTCAGCTGAGAGAGTCACAACAGATAGTATTCAGCGCTGCAGCAGGCAATGCGGCAAAACAGGTGTTTTACCGAATCTTGCAGGAAAACAAAGAAGCTACGCGTGTCGGCTGGACTAAGGCTTGTTCATAGCGTATTAGGTTGACGTATTCGTCAAATTTGACTAATCTGGGTGCAGAGCGAGAAGCCAACTGCATCAGGGTGCAATAGTTGGTGGAAGGACCCCATAGAATCCCTGAATTCTGTGCCAGGGTGAAACCTCTCACCTCCCGCCTGAAGGTGTAAAACAAACAGGCCCTGATTCCATATAGGCCGCCATTGAAAAATGGCGGCTTTTTTAATGCCTTTTATAGAGCAAAGTACCCTGGCGATGTTTATTGAGGCTTTTCGCGTCAGTGTGCATAAAATTCCAGAGCACTTTTCCTTCCCAGGGTGCGACCACAACAAGCATCTGCTGTTTCTGCCGGTATGCGCCGATAAAAAGAAAGCGTACCTGCTCATCGTCATACATGGTTTCCCACACTTCATATGGATTCGCCAGCGTATCCAGCGCGAGCAGTACGTAGCGTTCGCGTGCATCAAGCCGCTTTTCAACGATATGTTCCAGCTTGTCTCTGAGAATATTTAGCGTACCAATGATTGTCTCTTTAGGGACAATTAGCATTTCCGGTTCAGTGAAACCCATGTGCATTTCGAGAAGGGTGACTGCGGCTCCAAGACTGTCCCCAGCTTCAATTTCCGGAGTCGGATCTAACCTGAATTCACTTTCCAGTTCACGCAGGTCAGGAAGCCCTAAATCCCTGAAAGTAACCAACCCTTTTATTGCACGCGCCACGTTGCTTTTATCCTTATCAGCTTACATGAAGTTGCCATTTTACCATGTTATGCGATATTCGGTTTTATAGGCGGCTTAAAGAGCCTGCTATCCCTGCTTTATGTTGCTGCTTCTCCGGTTTCCTTTTCATGAAGGTCAAAGGCATGAACAGCCTGATGGCCTCCTCCGACTCCCCGGCATTGCCGGGTCGTCATCCTTACTGCGCTAACCGGCGGGGCCGGTAAGCTCCGCCGAATCCCTCCGGGTTTAGGGCCTGACGGCTGGGGTCTGATGGCAACGGCCGGGTTAGACTCATCAGTTTGCTCACAGTCCGCTATGAGCGAAAAGCAGACGTTTGACTCACCCCCACAGCGCTTAATATGACATCCCGGTAACAAGATCAGGCAGCGTCTGCTGCAGATGATCCCTGATGAAAACCCAAAGTCCATTGAACTCCCGCTAAATAAAAACGCCCGTTATTTGTAAATTATTTTGATGATTTACAGTTAATGCCGATAACCACTATGAGCGGGATCGGTAAAGTCTTAAGCAGAGAATTTTAATGTTTTAAAATAATAGGGTTATAAAAAATGAATCATCTGAAACTCAACAATTATTTCATGAATTTTAAGGTGGGAACCAAACTCGGTATGGGTTTTTTGGTGGTAATTGGTGCCCTTATCATTACGGCACTGGTTGCATCTGGCTGTCTTGACACCATTCAGGATAACTCGGCAAGACGAAGTCTGACTATCGAGATGAACAGCACATTCGGTACGGCCCGCCTTAATCGCACTCTGTATCAGTACACTAATGAGCAGCAGTATGCTGATAAAAATGCCGAGGCGCTTAAACAGCTGAGAAACCAGTACAATAAGTTGGCGCAATTTAACTGGGATTCAGGGGGAAAAACGTTTCTTGATGGTATTGAAGAAGCCATGAACGGTTATGGAACGCAAAGAAACATTTTAGTTAATTATATGCAGCGCATGATGGGAATGGCTGCCTCTTTGCAGCAACTTCCGTATCTTAGTCTTGCAAAAAGCATGGATTATCTTGCTGAAGGAGGAACGCTGGCTTCTGATACGTCTTCTTTACTGGAGCGGTTGTCGTCTCAGCTTAAAGAAGTCAATTTGCAGCTTTTGACTTTTATCAAAGTACCGGAAGATAACAGCAGAGCAGCGCTGAACATCGCCCTTGGCGATGCCAGAAAAACGGCGGTTATGCTTGAAGAGGCTAAAAACCCTGCGTTGTCTGAAGTCACCACATCAGCCTTTAACCTTATTGATAAGGTCTCTTCTTCAGTCTCTCCCTTTGAAACGCTCTGGTCTGCGCATCATGTGGCGGCAAAAACGCTGGTAGGCAGAGGTGAGGATTTTGACGCTACCCTGGCAAGAATGTTTGATTATCAAAAGAAAATATCTTCTGATTTTATTAAAATGGCGCAGATTAAAATTGCCTTTCTGTCGTTACTGGCCGTGATAATAAGCATTTTATTTGCCTGGCGCATAACCCTGAGTATTAAGCGGCCGTTGTCGCAAGCACTCTTTATGGCACGCAGGATCTCAGAGGGCGACCTGACTCCGACTACCTTAAGCTATCGCAAAGATGAGCTGGGGTTGTTAATGCAGGCTTTTGATAATATGCGGATTAAGCTTGAAGAAATAATCAACAACGTCCGTAACGGCGTATCGAACGTAAACAGCGCAGCCACAGAAATAGCGATGGGAAATGAAGATTTATCGTCGCGTACAGAACAGCAGGCTGCCGCAGTTGTTCAGACAGCGGCCAGTATTGAGCAACTTACATCAACGGTAAAACTTAACAGCGAGAATGCGATTTGTGCCAGCAAGCTTGCCGGGGAAGCGTCATCGCAGGCCACCCAGGGAGGTCAGGTTGTCAGCGGGGTGGTTAATACTATGGAACAAATCAGGAAAAGCTCCTCACGCATTTCTGAAATAACCCAGGTAATAAATGGCATCGCTTTTCAGACAAACATTCTGGCTCTGAATGCCGCCGTTGAAGCAGCCAGGGCAGGCGAAGATGGAAGAGGTTTTGCTGTCGTCGCGGGGGAAGTAAGAAATCTGGCACAGCGCAGTGCAACAGCTGCAAAGGAAATAGAAGGGCTTATTCTTGAGTCTGTCGGCCAGGTTAATACCGGCGCTGCACAGGTTGAAAATGCAGGTAAAACAATGCAGTCCATTATTGATGCTGTGGCTCAGGTGAATGAGGTTATGAAAGAAATAGCTACCGCTTCAGATGAGCAAAACCGCGGGATCAGTCAGGTCAGTCAGGCGATGACTGAAATGGACAGCACCACTCAACAAAATGCCGCACTGGTAGAGCAGTCAGCCGCAGCGGCCGGATCTCTTCAGGAAGAGGCCGGCCGTCTGGAGCAGGCGGTGGCTTTCTTCAAAACAGAATCTGTTCTGGTGTCATCTGTGCCAACGGCTACCATAAGAAAACAGCAAAAACCGGTTACAGCTACCTCGCATTCTTCAGCGGAAAACTGGCAGTCATTTTGAAGTTACCGGGGCTTAAATATGCTTAAGATGAAATCATAGCAGGCTGCGGCAGCGGCCTCACTTGTTAGTTAAATGCGATGCAGGAATGATTCGTTAGCTCAACAGTCAGGCATCTGCTTCAACTTCATTGCTCACGTTGATGCTGGTAACGGGGATATTGGTAATGTTCACTGTTAGTCACAAGCAGCCAAAGCAGAAAAGCCGGGTGAGGGGGCGAGATGCGAGAAGCTGAAATTGAACCATCGATTAAGGCAAACGATCGCGTGGCGTTGAGACCAGTATAATAATACGAAAAGCAGTTGCAGACGCCGCCTGATGACCTGCTCCGTTAGCAAAAACAGGTTTAAATTAACGACTTCCACTCCTGGCACAGAGCGGACATTGAAATCCATGCCGCAGGGTCCACTTTGAGCAAATAGAACGCGTTACGTTTCACCTGTTTTAAACATAACATCCCGTCGGTCATTGTGCTTATGACCCGGCGGCCTGCCTCATCCGGACAGTATATTGCCGGTAAAACCTGCATGTATCAGAGGCCAGTCAAATGGGCTGATTTTGCTTTCTGTGTGGCCCCGGACGGCCAAATAGAAAGCCCTGCAGCAGTCCGCAACCGGATGCTCTGAGCCATTCCGCCTGCTCTTCTTTCTCAACGCCTTCAGCCACCACCTCCAGCCCAAGTTCAAGACACAGCGTCAGGACGGCACCGACAATTGCTGTGGCGCTAGCATCTGAATGCAGATCGCTGATAAAGGAGCGGTCAATTTTGATTTTACTGAACAGACGGGTCCGCAGGTAGCTCAGAGATGAAAAGCCGGTACCAAAGTCGTCAAGGACGATATGAACTCCCATATCCTTCAACTCATGAATGACGCGATAGCTGTCTTCTGGATTTTCAAAGAGGGCTGACTCCGTAATTTCCAGCTCAAGCCGTTGTGGCTCAAGACCGCTGTGCTGCAGAGCATGCCGGACGATGTCGGCAAGCCGAGGCTCACGAAACTGGTAGGGAGAGAGGTTTACTGCTATATGTTCGTTATCAGGCCAGCCGGCAACTTCTGCGCATGCCCGCCTAAGGGCAAAAGCACCAATCTCATGGATAAGCCCGGTCTGCTCTGCCAGGGGAATAAATACGGACGGCGGTACGCTTCCCCTGACGGGATGGTGCCAGCGCATCAATGCTTCATATGATACCGCTAAACCCGAGCGGCTGTTAACAACGGGCTGGTAAAAAAGCTGTAATTCACCGTTCGCTAACGCACTGCGCAGGTCATTTTCCAGGCTGAAGCGCTCTGCCGCTGCACTGGCAAGTCGGGAGGAGAAAATCGCGTAGCCGTTGCGCCCGGCAGCTTTCGCCTCATACAGCGCAACGTCGGCGGCGGCAAGCATGTCTTCTGCCTGCCGCGCATCGCCACTGTAAAGACTGATACCGATACTGCATCCGGACATGACTTTCCGTCCATCAATTGTGAATGGCTCCGATAGCACGTCCGTAAACCGGCGGGCTGTTTCGCCCGCCGCTTCCGTAGTGATCATATCGGGTAGAAGAATGACGAACTCATCACCACCCGTTCGTGCCAGCAAATCTTGAGTGCGCAGTGTGGCCTGCAGCCGGTCAGAAATTTCCGTAAGGAGAGAGTCACCAGCAGCATGCCCCAACGCATCATTAATGATTTTGAAGCGGTCGATATCAAGTATCATGAGTGCAAAAGGCATACTCTTCTTCAGAAATCCGTTAAGCGCCGGCATGAAGCCCCGGCGGTTCAGCAGGCCCGTCAGTGGATCGTGCAGGGCTTCATAAGTTGCCCTGACAATAGCCTGCTGCTCAGCGGTTATATCCAGTAGGGTGAAAAGAATAAATTCGCGAGCCCCGCCGGTTGTCAGCTTTTCCGCCGCTACCCTCAGAGCAATTTCAGGCATCTTCTCTCCAGACGTGAGGGTTTCGACAAGTCCGTCGCCCGGCGAAAGGTGCAGGCCGCGCCTGAAGATTGTGTCCAGGCCCGCCGGCCACGTTACGGACTGGCGGGTAAGGATGTTACCACTCAGCACAAGATCTCTCAGCCAGGCTGAGTGGATGGCTGGCTGATTTGTGCGGACAATATTTCCCGATCCAGCTTCGCACAGAATAAGCGCGCAGGGTGTGTGGCTGAATATCTCATCCAGCAGCTGGCTGGCATCCGACAGTTCTGCCTCACGCCTGATGATCACCCGCTGCGCGATACTGAGTGCCATTCTCTCTTCATATTGACGTGATACATCACGTACGATTTTAATAAAAGCAGCCTGCTCACCTTCTGCCGGGTGAAGAAACTCAATTTCAACAAATGCCCTGAAGACGCTGCCGTCCCTGCGCAGACGCCAGCCCTCTGCAGAATACCGTCCGCAGTCACGGGCAGCGGCAAGATTTTCCTCCGGCACACGCCTGGTCCGTTCGTTGTCATCGTAGAAGACCGAGAAATGCAGTCCTGTAATCTCCGGCCTGTCCCATCCCTTCATGTTTCAGCCCCCCGGTTCCAGCTTAATACCTCCCCGGATGATGACAGCAGATATATGGCACACAGTGACGTTTCAGAGACCGCCACGCCGAGTCGAGCATGAATGTCAGATTTCATATTTCGGTTCCTGAAAGGATCATAGGCTACGCCGGAGACATTCCGGTCCGCAGAGTGGTTAAGGTCGGTCAGTGTACAATCAAACAGAATGGGTATTCTGTAACAGTCTCTCCGGTGAAAACTGCATCATGCGTCAGCGCACGATGACCGCGTATGGTGTGTTTCAGAAACTTTATCGGCGTAAGACGGCATGTCTGTAGGAGAATGCGAAATTAAATCGATCGCAACCTAATTGATGTCTGCTTTTAAACTTTTAATAGACTCAACCGGCAGATAAGGGTGATGGCGGAGGCCAAACTGAATATTGCAATATCAGCGGGTTTACTTTTGCGATGAGGTGACGGACCGGGCAAGGCGTGAAAGCAACGTCCGCTATTGGCACAGAGCAGACCGTTATTGTTGAATATCCGCCTGTACTAAAGAGCGGACGTTGTAGCTTCAGGCCACGGATATGATCAGCGGCTGTATTTATAAATAAAGGTATCGTCAATCACTCCCGCGCTGTCCAGTCGATCAGAAGCTAATATGGCTTCTGGTTTGAACCCACATTTTAATGCAACAGACTGACTGCGTACGTTACGTCTGGCAGTACGAATTTCTATTCTTTTAGCGTTAAAAAAGTCCGAGGCTATTTTTGTAGCCAGCTTGCATGCTTCAGGCATTATGCCTTTGCCCATCGCATCCGTGGCTAGCCAGTAGCCGATCTCGAAATAAGGAATAGCTCGATTCCTTATGAATAAGCTTATACAACCTAGTAGCTCATCTGACCTACGATCAATAATTAAAAACTTATACTCTTCTTTATCATTCAGGAAATTATCTGCTGCATCCAGCATATTATCCCTGACTGAAGAAAACGAATGAAAGCCAGGAGACCAGAGCAGAAACTCATGGTGAAACGAACTAAATTCATTGAGTTTACGTTGCATTTCTTCTGAGCGACTCAGGTCTGGAGTCGTCAGATAAAAACGGTCGTGTTGCAATAAATAAGCAGGAATTTCATCAATATGCATCTTTACCGTTCCGGTTATACAGGCTTTTTAATTACTTAACACACACCGGCAAAAAATGCATCCGGTTTATTTAGCTCAGGCCCTTGAAAAAATGGATTACGCAATGACCAATGGGAGCAATACACAGCTAAAAGTATTACTGAAAACGTTTAATCTAACGGGTGGGTAACAAGGTCCGCTTTTGGCACAGAGCGGACATTAAGATCTACATCCTGATGGCCCCCTCCGGCTCCCCGGCGCTGCCGGGTCGTCAGCCCTACTGCGCTAACCTGCGGGGCCGGTAAGCTCCGCCGAATCCCTCCGGGCTTCGGGCCTGGCGGCTGGCGTCTGATGGCAACGGCTGGGTCAACCTCTGCAGCCGGCTGTCGCCGGCGCATTCACTGGCCACGAATGGCCGTGGCCGCTGAGGACCGGACCGGCAAAAAGCCGCCGTCCGGGGCTGTGCCCTGTTCATCTCCCGCACTCTGTTTTGTTCCCTGAATCCCTTCGCCGTGCAGAAACCTGGCACCCGGGCGTCTTCACGCAAGGGTCGCACGCTAAACGGCTGCACCCGGTCCCTCCGGGCTGCGGCTTTGCCGTTTCCCCCTGCGTTCAGCCTGATGCCCGGTCGCCCGTTCTGCCCTCACGGCGAGGAACTCAGAGAAACATCACTTAAACCTGAACGGGAGAAACAACATGTCACAGCAGAACGTCAACACCACGGCTTCAGAATCTAAAGAATCATCTTTTTTTAACGGCCAGGAATACCGTGCAACGTATTCGCCGGATGACAACAAGCTGCGCCTGTACCCGCTGCACCGTCTTGATGAAGAAATGTATAAGCGTGTTAAGGATGCGGGCTTTAAGCATGCGCCACGTCAGGGGCTCTTTGTTGCGCCGATGTGGACGCCCGATCGTGAAGACCTGCTGATCGAACTGGCCGGCGAAATTGAGGATGAAGATCAGTCACTGTTTGACCGCCAGGAGGAGCGCGCGGAGCGCTTTGAAGAGTACAGCGAAAAACGCGCCGTCGAGTCCGGACAGGTGCTGGCAGCCGTGGACAGCCTGGCTTCGGCCATTCCCTTCGGGCAGCCGATTCTGGTCGGACATCACAGCGAGCGCCGTGCCCGTAAGCACGCGCAGAAAATTGAAAACGGCATGCGCCGCGCAATCAACCTGTTTGAAACGTCTGAATACTGGGAGCGCCGCGCAGAGGCCTCGCTGCGTCATGCTGCCTACAAAGAGCGCCCGGACGTGCGCTGGCGCCGGATTAAGAAGATTGAGGCCGATTTGCGCAAGGCTGAGCGCCGGCTTCAGGACGTGCAGAAATTTATCAAACTCTGGTCGTCTGAAAACCTTAACCGGGCAATGGCCCTTGTTATTGCAGGTATCGATCACCTTCACTGCTGCTTTACCCTGGAGAAGTACCCGCGCCCGCCGGAGAAAAGCCAGTATGAAGGCAGCCGCAGCATCTGGTCAGCCCTTGAAGATGACATTATTACCGCCGAACAGGCCCGGGACATCTGCATACCCTGCCATGAGCGTACCATCACGCGGTTAAGCCGCTGGACGGCGCATTACCGCAACCGCATTGCATACGAGCGCGCCATGCTGGACGAGCACGGCGGCGTGCTTGCCTCAGATGTGGACATGGTGCCGGGCGGCCAGGTTAAAAGCCGCGGGGAGTGGCTGACCATCATCCGCGTAAACCGCAGTAACGGAAAAATCAGCTCGCTGGTTACCCCGGAATATTCATTCATGTCACGGGGAAACGGTGCCGTTATCACCATCACGCCCGATCGCATTACGGAATACAAAGCGCCCAGCGCAGAGGAAGCAAAAACGGCGAAGGCGGCCGCGAAGCGCCCGCCGATTGTGAATTATCCGGGGGACGGCTTTGAGCACATGACTAAGGAGCAGTGGAGTAAAAAGCACGCTGATTTTAAACAGGTGAAGGGCATAGCGGCCGGTGACGATCACAAGCCTTATCGGTTACGCCGCGTTATGTCAACAGGTTACGCCCTGACGCCGGTTTACATCAATGACATGAAGACGGTTGAAATACCGCGCTAAAAGCCTGTGCTCCCCGGCGGTGCCGGGGAGGTTATGTATATACAGATGACTATACAAAGCGTGCCGGTAACACCGGCACGGGAGAACGATAAATGCGTACCGAACTCAGCGCGCGAATTGCGCAGATGCAGCAGAAGCTCAGCGGCCTGCTGCCTGTTGCACAGGTTCATGCAGATACACAGCTGTTTGTTTCGTCCGATCCGGTGTGCCGGAAGCTTGTCACCCTGGCCGATGTCCGGCCGGGTAGCCGGGTGCTGGAGCCGAGTGCCGGGACCGGCGCTATTGTCCGTGCGGTGCTTGCGGCCGTGCCGGGGGTAATATGCCAGTGCGTGGAAATGAACGCGGCGCTGGCCGAACATCTCAGCGCCACTTTTCCTGAAGTGGCCGTTACCTGCGCGGACTTTCTGAGCTGCGCCCCGCAGGCGGTTTATGACCGGATTATCATGAATCCGCCTTTTCGCCACGGCGACGATTTGAAGCACATCCGGCACGCGCTGAAAATGCTGGTGCCGGGCGGTAACCTGGTGGCGGTCTGCGCAAGCGGTCCGCGTCAGCAGCGGGAATTTAAGGATATTGCGACGCATCAGGAAGTGCTGCCACGCGGGGCGTTCGCATATACGGACGTTTCAACAATGATTGTCCGCATTGATGTCTGATTGCCTGCCTTACCGGCTTCGCGCGAGCGGGGCCGGATTAGTGCTTTCAGCTGGGGCCGCAAACGTCAACGGCGGCTGATAACGGCTGCGGCGGCTTCGCCGCCACGGCGGTTACTTTCCCTTCGCCTGTACTTTCTCTCTCCGGGACCCGGTCTCACGGTCTTCTCTCTCTGCTTCCTGCTGCTGTTCATTCTGCTGTGCGGCAGGTGCTTCTCCGGTTTCCTGATTCTGAAGGTCAAAGGCATGAACAGCCTGATGGCCTCCTTCGGCTCCCCGGCGTTGCCGGGTCGTCGAGCCCTACTGCGCTAACCGGCAAAGCCGGTTAGCTCCGCCGAATCCCTCCGGGGTTCGGGCCTGACGGCTAAGGTCTGATGGCAACAAACACGCTTAGAGTGAAGAAGTGAGCGAGTTAATTTCTACAAGCGCTTTGGTTTTGAAGAACTTGAAGATGATGGCTTATCTCCACTGGTTCCCATGCTTATCAATATCGATACGCTGAGAAAGACTGCAGCTCAACGCTGCGCCAGTGCGTAGAATTGATATAGCACGATGTATTTTAAGAGTATCTGAGCCTCAGCTTTTAGAGGCTCGGCTACCCTCTTTGCAGGGCCAACAAAGTAATAAGTGATTTAGACGTCATGCCGATGGATATAGGGCAATTCATGATCGCCCAGATTCTTACGAATCATTGCTACAGGCAAATCGTAAGGAACCTCTGCATTTAGACTGGAAATCATACCTTCCACAAGTTTATAAGCTCTTTCGCTCAGCTCGGCAGGTTCTAAACGGTCGAATTCATAAACCACAGAAACTATTGCAAAAGCCAGGTGCTTACACCCCTCGCCCTTATAGCCCCATGAATAGCCGCTTGTTGTTTGGAATAAGTTACGGCGCTGGATTAACACCTCTGGTGTTGAGTCAGGGCTGTACTGCCATAAAGCTACCCTGGCACCTTCTACAATGCGGAGAAGAATCATGGCCGTGTTCTCGGTAGGTTTACCCGGATTTACCTCAACTCTGCTGAAATCGAAATCATCCAGGGTAGGTCGCTTTTCATCTGACATATCAAAACTCCTGCTTAAATTAATTATTAAAAAACCCTAACTAATTTTTGCAAAAAATTCACTCAAAATAACCGGTAAGTCTCGACAGGTCTAAATGGGCTAGCTTTGTTTTTTAGCAAATGCAAAGAAAACTTTGCCTGTTTTACTTCTCCTGAATGAAATGTTTATGCCTGCTTTTGGTACAGAACGGACATTAAGATCTACACCCTGATGGCCCCCTCCGGCTCCCCGGCGCTGCCCGCAATTAATATCAGCAGGTTACAGGCAATCAGAATCAGCGCTACGCGCAAAATAGTCCTGACTTACGTCAGAAAGAAATAATCAAAATAACTAATAAGGTTTTCATACCAGCATTTTGCGTGGATAAGTTTAATGCCTTCGCTTGCAGCGGCCGCACGCGACCGCGCCGCTCAGAATCAAAAGATTAAGGTAGCTCCCGCCAGCAAGCGGCGGGTAAAGTAAATTAGTTACAACACCCAATAGTAACACTATTAACCCCGTCCCGAGCAGAACCGTATAACCCGCGCCCCTCTCCGCCCAGACCTGAGCCGGACCTGAAACCCGGTTGCCCCCACTGACCAGCCGCCGCCGCCCGGCCCGGAGGGCCGGAACAGGAGTGGCTGTAATGAATGGTGTAACTAATCCTCTAAGTTTTACTGTTCATAGTGAACAATAAACCTAAGACCCCGGAAATCACGCCCTGTACGTCGCTCTGCGCCGTACAGCCCCCTCACCGGGGCTACGGGATTAAATTAACGTAATCGTCGCTTTGAGGCCGTCTGGCTTAGCAGCTACCGTGTTAAGTTCAGTAGAAGTCGCTGAAAATTTTGATAAACACCCCCCTAAGCGTCAGCAGCAAGCTGCCGTCGCTAAGGCCCCGGAAATCACGCCCATCACGTCGCACGCGCCGTGAAGCCCGCTCACCGGGGTTAAAAGGGGTTATATAAGCTTTTTCATTGCTGAAAGCCCGCAAGGCTTTTCAGGGAAGGGTTGGGAATAGCAGTATTTATACGTCTGTAACCGGCTGCGCCGGGCGTACGGCGCCATTTAGCACTGGAATTACCTTCCACACTACCTGGCGCCTCCATGCCGCTAAAGCCGCATTCAGGGCTGGCTGCGCATTACTCACCATTTTTGTCCGCATAAAGGAAGAAGAGATTGGCCAGGCTGAATGTCCGTTTTGTGCCAAAAGCGGGTGTGGCCGGGATTTCTTTGCCTTAAAAATACGATAAAAAAATACCTGCGCCTGAGGTAGGCAGCAGGCATAAATCGCGGTGGAGATTTTGAAACTCTTAAGCGGCTTCTGAGTGTTGTGACAAAGATGCCAGGCGAGCCAGCCAGACATCATTTCAGCCAGCGGTAGGAGCGCTTGCTGTCTCACATCATGCTTCAGATTAGAAGGAGGGGGCTAAATGACAAGCGTAAGCGGTTTAAAAGTTTCAGTTCAGATTCTGTGTAAAGCTGTGCAGTTGAAAACTAATCAGCAAGATCAATCTAAGAATAGTGTCTTATTGTTCGGTAGTTGGCGTGTCTGCTTTATGCATGGAGTGAACGTTGTTAACCCCCAGTTCAGCATCATAGTCAACTTCCGCTTTTAGCTCATAGTGGATACTGAATAACAACTGTCCGCTTTGTGCCAAAAGCGGACCTTGTTACCCACCCGTTAGATTAAACGTTTTCAGTAATACTTTTAGCTGTGTATTGCTCCCAGTGGTCATTGCGTACTCCATTTTTTCAAAAGTCTAAGCTAAATAAAGCGGGTGCATTTTTTGCCGGTGTGTGTTAAGTAATTAAAAGCCTGTATAAACGGAACGGTAAAGATGCATATTGATGAAATTCCTGCTTATTTATTGCAACACGACCGTTTTTATCTGACGGCTCCAGACCTGAGTCGCTCAGAAGAAATGCAACGTAAACTTAATGAATTTAGTTCGTTCCACCATGAGTTTCTGCTCTGGTCTCCTGGCTTTCATTCGTTTTCTTCAGTCAGGGATAATATGCTGGATGCAGCAGATAATTTTCTGAATGATAAAGAAGAGTATAAGTTTTTAATTATTGATCGTAGGTCAGATGAGCTACTAGGTTGTATAAGCTTATTCATAAGGAATCGAGCTATTCCTTATTTCGAGATCGGCTACTGGCTAGCCACGGATGCGATGGGCAAAGGCATAATGCCTGAAGCATGCAAGCTGGCTACAAAAATAGCCTCGGACTTTTTTAACGCTAAAAGAATAGAAATTCGTACTGCCAGACGTAACGTACGCAGTCAGTCTGTTGCATTAAAATGTGGGTTCAAACCAGAAGCCATATTAGCTTCTGATCGACTGGACAGCGCGGGAGTGATTGACGATACCTTTATTTATAAATACAGCCGCTGATCATACCGTGGCCTGAAGCTACAACGTCCGCTCTTTAGTACAGGCGGATATTCAACAATAACGGTCCGCTCTATGCCAGAAGCGGACAGTGAAAGTATCGGTTTGCCAGTCAGCGATCGCAGGGAAAATTGTCATGCCTGTCCACAGAGGGTGAAAGGCTATCAGGTTGTCTCTACGATGGCTGTCTAAAGCGTTTGCGTTAATAAGAGTACGGGCGAGATAATCAAAGAAATAGACGACCCCGCTTCGGAAAGTCTTCTTAATTTAAAGAGCTTTTATTCTGCAAAATTCAGCAGTGCTTCACCATCAAGGCGATAGCGTACCCATTCAGACTGCGGCAATGCACCTATGCTCAGGTAAAAATCAATGGCGGGCTGGTTCCAGTCCAGCACACTCCATTCAAGACGGCCGCACTCTCTTTTCACTGCGCATTGCGCAATATTTTTCAGCAACGCTCTCCCCGCACCTTTACCGCGATAATCAGGGGAGATGTACAAATCTTCCATATAAATACCGTTACGCCCAAGCCATGTGGAATAGCTGGTGAAAAAAACGGCATACCCTACAGTTCTACCTTCAATCTCACAGATCAACGCTTCGGTTTTACTGCCTGCGCCAAACAATGTTTCCTGGATTTCTTCCGGCGTGGTGACGACTTCTTCCGGAGCTTTTTCATACACAGCCAGCTCATAAATCATCCCATAAATTGCCATTGCATCTTCCGGGCGGGCCGGGCGAATCGTGATACTCATTAGTTTTCCTGTCATTGCTGAGTCTAGGCGACATTGATGGTGCTAAGCATAAGGGTTAATGTCAGGAGAATTAAGTGCAATGAAATCACTAAATGATGAATATTATGCATCCGGCGCTGAGGCGTCTTGATTTAAACCTACTGCCTATTTTTGATGCGATTTATCGACACTGTTCCATTCGTCTGGCAGCGGATGAACTGGCAATGAGCACATCGGCACTGAGCCATGCGCTGTCGCGGCTACGCATCAGCCTTAATGACCCACTATTTTACCGGGAAGGCCACCGTATGTGCCCCAGCGCGTATTCTACACAGCTCGCGCCTTCTATTGCTTCAGCGCTAAAATTCCTCAATCAGGAACTGATTCCGCAAACGGAGTTTGACGCTGCCGATAGTACGGAGCGTTTACAAATTGCGATTACGGATTTTACGGCGTTGTGTATTTTCCCTCCTCTAATGCACAAACTGCAGCATGAGGCACCCGGTTTGCGCTTTGAGTTGCTTTATTTGCCGCACAGCCCGGCTCTGATGGAATTGCTGGCGGGAGAAGTGGATCTGGCGCTTGGATTCAGCACGTCAGATGATATCCGACATTCGGAACTGGAAGAGATCAACTGGTTTGAAGATGAATATGTTGTCATCAGCAATACAAACCGAACACAGCTGACGCTGGATGATTATCTTGCCGCACGACACCTTGTTGTCACGCCCTGGAATGAGAAGCGGGGCGTTCTGGATTTACAGCTTGAGCAGATGGGATATATATGTCAGATAGCGCTCAAAACGCCGTCTATGCTTAGTGCGCCGTTTATTGTTGAGGAAAGCGACCTGTTGATGGCGATCCCCCGTTTTGCCGCTGAAAAGCTGATTACGGCAGTGAATATCAAGATTTTTTCATTACCCTTCGCGGTACGCTCGTTTGAAGTGAAGATTTATTCACATAAACGGAGTGGTCAGCGGGGCGCGACTACCTGGCTAAAGGCGAAACTTCAAAGGCTGGCAAAAGAGGTTAATTCAGGGCGGTGAATGCAAAAATACCTTGGGATGATTCAGGAGAAAATTCGCAGAGCATCACTGTCTGAGGAAGATAACCGTGGGCTGCTTTGTGCCAAAAGCGGACACTATGCAGTTAACTAATCGACAATAAAGAGTGTTGCTCCTGTTATGGTGGTTGACTGATGTTGCTCAGCGTTATCGCCGACCTGATAACTCATTCCAGCCTTTAAAACGAAGTGTAAGTATCACAGCTTTAGCTCCACACACTTTTTGAGATTTCCGGTTTCTCAGCCATCAGCCGATATTCTTCGGGTGTCAGGTTATTCAGGAATCAAGGGGCCGCTCACTGTTGTATTCTTTCAGCCAGCGCTCTGTGATTTCCCGTGCTTCGTTCAGCGTTCTGAACAGGTAAAAATCCAGTATTTCTGTCCGGTACGTCCTGTTAAACCTCTCAATAAACGCGTTCTGCGTCGGCTTACCCGGCTTGATAAATTCCAGCATCACACCATGTTCTTCAGCCCATTGCGCCAGAGCCAGTGATATCAGTTCCGGGCCGTTAAGCGGGATACTTACAGTCCTTAATCGATTTATCTTTCATGCACGACAGATCAGCTATTCAAGTTCTTTTTCTTTTTTTCTGCAGAGTAAGGGCAATGTAAGCTATTGACCACTATTCTTTTTAGTCGCATTCCATTCCATTCAGGGATTTATGATGAAAAACAGTACACTTAGCGCACTTGCGCTTTTATACGGGTTCACCGTCGTTTCTTCTGCAAGCGCAGAAGAGAATGGAGTCAATGGAGTACATGCCGTACATGCTGACTCTGCAGAAAAAACTGTGAGCGGCGGAAAAACTCAGCCGCCTGTAAAATTTGCCACCATCTGGGCTGATGATGACGGCGCGACACACATCGGACACTGCCGCTTTGAAGGCCTGCAGTTTAAGAGCTATGCCCCCCCTTCAGCGCCGCAGTGGATTGGCGTTTCACCCGATGAGGTAGAGAGCATTGCTTATGCTGTACTTCCGCCGGGCTACGTAGGCAGCTGGCATCATGCACCAGGCCCGCAGTGGGTCATCACTCTGTCCGGAAAATGGTCCGTGGAGACTACGGACGGCACCACACTGGTCCAGGGGCCGGGCGAGGTGCAGTTCAATGCCGACAGCAACTCGCACCCGCGTGGGGATGATAAAAGAGTGGGGCACGTATCGCGAACGGTGGGAAGTGAGCCGAATGTGCAGCTGATTATTAAACTTAAGCCGGGTGTGCGCACTAACGGTTCCTGTGCAAACTGAGGAAAAAAGATGTGTTACCGCTTTACTAAAACGCCTTTTGTGCTGACTTTGATGATGATCGGTTTCTCCACCGTGGCGGCAGATATTCCCGGTGTGAAAATCATTGCGGAGAACGCCGCGTTTCACGAGCTGATAGACATTGATACCCGCCCGGAAATCATTACCGACAAGGCAGCATGGGCTGAGGGACCGGTATGCACTCCTGAAGGACTGTTTATTTTCAGCGACGTGAAGCAGAACCGGGTTATGAGCTGGTCTGAAAAGCAGGGGCTCAAGACATGGCTCGCCCCTTCAGATTATCAGAACGGGCACGCTGTTGATGATGAAGGGCGAATTATTGCAGCCTCACACGGCCGGCGTGCCGTTCTCCGTCATGAACATGACGGAACGTGGATAACCCTGGCTGGTTCATGGGAGGGACGACGGCTGAACAGTCCCAATGACGTGACGGTGGCACCTGACGGCGCGATATGGTTTACCGATCCGACGTTTGGCGTGCTGAGCAGGGAGGAAAGTTATGGCGGAAAGCCGGAGCTGGATGGCGAATATGTTTACCGCTATGACTCGACCTCTCACCGACTCTTACGCGCCAATACGCCTGAAGTGCATTCCCCGAACGGACTGGCATTTTCGCCTGACGGAAAAACGCTCTACATATCTGATACGCAGCTGGCGCACGACTTCAGCAATAAAAAATTTGCTCACCGGATTATGGCCTACCGGGTTGACGGGACTCGACTGACTGGAGGACACGTTTTTGCTGAGGTAACGCCCGGCATACCCGACGGCATAAAAACGGATGAGAAAGGGAACGTCTGGAGCAGTAGCAAAGAGGGAGTACAGGTCTTTTCTGAACAGGGGGGTCGTCTCGGGAAAATACTGGTGCCGTCGGAGGATACCGGGAATCTTGCGCTATGCCGCGGTTCTGACGGCAGAAAATGGCTGTATATAACCGCAGCAAACCTGGTGCTGCGCCTGCCGGTTAAGGTCAATGACGCCGGACAAAATCAATCCGGAAGGAACCCAAAAGGCAGTTAAACGACTATCAGACACGTTTACCTTTGAGGTATACGTGTCTGTGTCAATGCTCACATTTGGATACCACGCCTTACTGAACTACGCATCATGCCTTGTCGTGAGACAACTGCAGATGTCACGTCTGTATATTTCAATCAAACACATCCAAAGATCATGCATGAGCGTCCCGTAGAAATCTAGGCAGGCGACAACTTCCATTTCGCATCATTGTTCATGGCAGAAAACACGGATAGAAATGGAAGACGGTGCTGACAGACTGCTCATGCTCACAGACCAAGGAATCAGGGAAAAAAAGAATATCAAGGATGGCGGCGAGTTATTTTGTAAGGGCTACTGGTAATGCTTTTGGGATAATAAGGTGGAGTGCTTCGCTCCACCTTGTGCGTAGTTAGTCCGTTTGTTTACTTAAAGCTGTTCTGGAACTGTTTGCACGCTGGGTCCGCCACGCGATCGCCAGCCAGATAAACCAAAGTGGTGCAATCATCAGCCCCGCGCGCGTATCTGGTTTTAGTGTCATAGCGAAAAGCATCAGCATGAAAAAAATCAAACAAGACCATGCCATGGTTACTCCACCCGGCAGACGATATTGACTGTTACACCGGAGATCAGAACGCTGCCTATGATAAGCAAGCCATGATAACAGGATCATGCTCCATATAAAAATCAGGAGAATGGCTGACATCGTAGAGAGTAGAGTAAACACCGCCATTACGCTGGGAATAATAAAAAGCAGGGCAGCACCGCAGAACATACACAACCCTGACAGCAGGAGTCCCCGCAGCGGTATATTGAGTGATGAGAGCTTTCCTAGGGCACGCGGCGCAGAATTCTCTTTAGCCAGGCCAAACAACATCCGACTTGTGGAAAAAACGCCACTGTTCGCTGAGGAAAGAGCGGATGTTAGTACCACAAAATTTACCACGGCAGCCGCAGCAGGCAAGCCAGCCAGAGAAAAAAGTCCGACAAACGGGCTGCTGTCAGGTGAAATATGGTGCCACGAAGAGACAGAAATAATGCATACCAGCGATAACACATAAAACAGCAGAACGCGTATCGGGATAGCATTGATAGCGCGGGGGAGGTTAGTTTCTGGATCCCTGGTTTCTGCTGCTGCAACACCAATCAGCTCAATCCCGACAAATGAGAATAAGGCAATCTGGAAACCCGCGATAAACCCAGATACTCCATGCGGAAAGATCGTGCCGCTCTCAGTGAGATGCCTGAACGAAGCTTTGGTCCCCTGCGGGGATGTATATCCGTATATTACCATCGCAAAGCCAGCCAGTAGCAGTGCGGCAATCGCCATTACCTTGATTATGGCGAACCAGAATTCCATCTCTCCGAACAGTCTCACCGACAGCATATTCATAAAAAGCATCAGCGCCAGAGCGCCAAAGGCCGGGATCCATAGTGACAGCCCCGGAAACCAGAACTGCATATAGCCGCCAATGACAACGACATCGCCTATGCAGGCTAACACCCAGCTAAGCCAGTAGGTCCAGCCAATAAAAAAACAAGCCCAGGGGCCCAGATATTCACCTGCGAAATCAGCAAAGGAGTTGTAATGAGTATTAGATAGCAGTAATTCTCCGAGGGCGCGCATCACAAAAAACAGAAAAAAACCAATGATGGCATAGGTGAGAATGATTGATGATCCGGATAGGTTGATAGTTTTACCGGAACCCATGAACAGGCCGGTGCCAATTGCCCCGCCTATGGCAATTAACTGTATATGTCGGTTATCAAGTTGCTTAGCGAGTGTGCGGCTTTCGGCAGGGGCCTGAGTCAGGCAGGCCGGGGTTTTATTATTCTTCATAATTCACTCCGGTTTTGATATGTAATTGGAATAGGCTTTATCATCATTTCTGAACAGCAAAAACCCGGCTCAGGGTGCCGGGTTCTAATTAATCTTTGTTCAGGAAAAAGCCATTTTCTTTGACAGAAAGATCTCAGCAACCATACAGCGTGCACCACCACCACCGAGATCTTCGATGATATCAATAGGAGCAAGTGCCAGTGTGGCGTAACCAGAAATGAGGGCCTGCTGTACTGGCGTGAATGCAGCCCATGCGCGAGTCGACATGGCATAGACGGGATGTCCGCTCTGATTTCTGACTTCCAGCACGTTGCAGGCAAACGCTTCCATTTGCGTGAAAGTTACATCGATAATCGTTTTACCTGTCCGCTCAAGCTGCTCAAGTAGTCGAAAACGCTCCGGCTTTGATGCAAGCGATTCAAGGCAGACAATGGCAAATCGTGAGCCGACACTCATCATCACGTTGGTATGATAAATAGGATGCAGGTGCCGATCGCGCGCGTTAAACCAGTGAATGTTGTATCCGGAGAGACGTTCGAACTCGTGTCCGACTTCTTCGGAGCTACGTGATGAACGGCAGGCATAGGCGATACGGTTGTCGTGGTCCAGGATCAGAGAGCCCGTGCCTTCCAGATACAAATCGCGTGCTTCAAATACTGACAAATCGATACGTCGGACGACCTCGTAATCTTTCGTGAGGTCGGCGATGATATCCATACGTCGTTCACGACGGCGGTTCTGAGCTTCCATAGGAAAGGTATAAATAGAGCCATCTTCAAGCATGGCTATCCAGTTATTAGGAAAAAGGGAGTCTGGCGTCCCACTCTCAGCGCTGTCGTCTATCACACGAACTTCAACTCCGGCGTGACGTAATGCTGACACGTAGCCATCAAAAGCATTGCGTGCCTGTTCCGCGACATCACTGACGGCAGCGAATGGTTTCTGAAAAGCATTGCTTGCCAGCGTTTCAGGATTGGCGTAAAAGGCGGCGGGCCGCACCATCATGACGGTTTGAGCTGTTTGCATCGCGTACTTACTCCGGGCGAACCAGCAGGCTGTAAAGGTCCCGTGGATTTTTGGGAGACGGTACCAGCGCAATATCGCGGCCAATGTTATGTTCAGAGGCAATATCATTGATCAGGCGAAGGGCTGAAAAGTCCTCGATAGCGAAACCGACAGAGTCAAATACCGTCACCGCCGCGTTGCTGCAGCGGCCTGTCCGTGCACCATTAATCACCTCCCATAGTTCTGTTACCGGGAAGTCTGCAGGCATCTGCTGAATTTCACCTTCAATACGGGACTGAGGCGTGAACTCTACGTACACGTCAGCATGGTGAAGGATCTCCGCATCTAATTCAGTTTTACCCGGACAATCCCCTCCTACGGCATTGATGTGCACACCTGCTTTCACCTGTCCGGATGAAATTATCGTAGCGTTGGTTTTGTCAGCGGTAATAGTGGTGATGACATCGGCTTGGGCTAGCGCTTCTTCGATCGAATGGCAGTAATGAAGACGAATGCCGGGATAGGTGTTGAGGTTGCCCATCAGCTTCTCAGTGGCGGCATTGTCAACGTCATACAGCCAGAAATCAGTTAAACCCAGAACTTCATGGAAGCCGATGATTTGGAATTCACTTTGTGCGCCATTGCCTATAACCGCCATATGCCGGGCATCTTTACGCATAAGATATCTGGCGGCAAGTACCGATGTTGCAGCGGTGCGCAGTGCTGTGGCGAGGGTGAACTCACAGAGCAGAACGGGATAGCCGGTCGACGTCTTTGCCAGCGCACCAAATGCCATCACGGTGAGTTGGTTATGTAATGCGTTTTGTGGATGCCCGTTGACGTATTTAAAACCGTAATTCTCTGAATCAGCCGTGGGCATCAGCTCAATGACGCCAATTTCGGAGTGGCTGGCAATACGTGGGGTCTTGTCAAATTCTGGCCAGCGACGGAAATCATCCTCAATATAGTCAACCAGTCGGCTGATAAATTTTGCTACACCGGATAAGCTTACCAGCTTATGCATATCTTCAATATCAACAAAACGAGTCATGTGAAATTCTCACTGTTGTCATAAAACATCATTATGTAAAAGCAAATTGACTCGGGTAAGTTGTTGAATTGGTCATAATGTGTCAATAATGAGCAGATTGATAACGAAAAAATTCACTTTGCTATGAACCTGACAGATCAACAATTAATTGCACTGCTGCGCGAAAACGCGCGGATGTCCGTGACAGAGCTGGCCAGTCAGATGAAGGTTTCCCGCGCTACGGTGCAAAAGCGTATGGAAGCGCTGCAGCATGACGGCACAATCACCGGGTACACGGTAAAAGTGAAGCCGGGTGTAGAGCACAAATACATTCGTGCCTGGATGAATGTCGCGGTGGAGGGGACGAAGGCACTGGCCATTGTGAAGCAATTGCGCAGCGATCCGGCCGTTTATACCCTGCACAGTACAAACGGGAAATGGGATTTGCTGGTAGAGCTACGCGCTGACACTCTGGAGAATTTTGACCGGACGCTCGGGCGGATCCGCCGCGTAGAAGGTATTTATAATACCGAGACAAGCATTTTGCTGTCGACGCATAAAGCCTGACACATCATTAATGTGGCATCTCCCGGATGAACATCCAGGAAACGCTTTTACGAGCCATCTGGTTTAGTCAGATAAAGAATGGAGGCCAGCATATATTCCCCGGCTGGCAAAGGCTTAGCGCAGGAGAATACTGAAGCGCACAAATGAAAGCCGGCAGGAAATAAAGCTGAAGGCGCAACGTTTGCGCCTGAGCCGCGCAGTGGATAAATATAATAGACTGGAATGTGTGCGTTGATTTGATAAGTCAGTTAACAGATTTTTTACAGAAATAACCACACAGGCTGAACATCTCTGGCCAGAGACAGAGTCTGGCCAGTAATTTCAGAAAAGATAACCTAATCTCAGACTGATATTTGTATCCTGCCGGAATCCCTGCTCTACGGAGATATCTCGACCACCTGAGAGCTGAACCTGAACGGCTGGTGTAATGAAATGCGAAGCTGAAATACGTACATACGTGCTGTCCAGCCTGTCATCCTGAGAAACTCCGTCAATCCGGCTTCTGGCCCCGATTATCCATCCGCCGCCAAATCCAAACTGCGTGGCAGGCGTCAGGTTATAACTCAGATACGCCTGATATTCGTAACGCGGGCTCTGACTGAGTCTGGCATTATTGTTACCGTAACGGTCATTTGCTGTCGTCCAGGAGACATCCGCACCCGTAGTGAATGCCCAGGCGTATGAGAAATGATGGATCCAGACGCCCTGCAGCAGATAGCGCCAGCGGTTTTCCCCTACATTCACAGCTTTTTCATTGTTGTAGGCCCCGGTGGGCGCATAAATAAAAGGGGCCAGGGAAAGAATGTCACCGCCTTCGTTGTCCATCCTGAACTTGAAAGGCACCCCCACAATAATATCGCCCATCCCTGACGCGCTGCCGAGTGAACTGGCATCTCCCATCGTGTCCACCCTGGCAAACGGAATGATAATCTGTGGCTCAATACTGAAGTTTTTCGCAGGACGGAATCCATGAATAAAGCGCAGCAGTGTGGCCTCAGAGCGTAATCTGTAATCACCGGCTGCTCTATTGCCCTGAGAATAGTATTCATCGCTGTGAGCATACTGAAAATAGGCCAGCGCGAATGTTTTATTCGCCGGCATCATCTCGTAATCTCCGGGAGAAAACTCAAGGGCATCAGCAGGCATACTTAATGCTGCTGCAAGAGAAATACCGGTACGGCAAAAAAACGTATTCATAATGATCCTCCGCTGTCCTGCCGTAACAGGCCAGTCCCCGGGTGACAGTTAACATATTCAAAATACTGTGATTCTGCAGGTACAACGACAATTTCATGCCACAGGCGGAGCGCGATATTAAAGTTCAGCTCTTTCACGTAGCGCATGAACCCGCCAAATATTGCCACGTGTGTCGGATGGCTTTTTGCCCAGAGTTCAAGGGCGGCCATATCGGCAAAGTGCACCAGACCAAACGTTTTTTCCGTCAGTGCGTGTGATGAGGGATCTAACACCTGCATATACCGGCAGCTCAGGCAGCCTATGGTATGGCCCTGATCTCTCAGGAAATCCATTCCCTGGCGCAGTACCGGCTCTACTTCTGTGAGGTATTTTTGTCTTTCTTCCTGTTGCGTGGCCGACCAGTCCTGCCCGGAGCGAATGAGGCAGAGGTTGTTACTTCCTGACAGCACAATCCGTTTTCCGCTTTCTGCCCGCGAACGGGATTTACCGGTTCCACAGAGGGGATTGTTCTGCGCTGCTGGCAGGCGATCGCGGGCACTCCCCCAGTAACCATGCTCGCGTATCTCACCGCTCATGCCTTCAGCCAGCCAGGATGCGCCTTCCGGAGAGGTTCTGTCTGAAAATATGGTCTCAAAGTTTTCAGGCTGCGGGCTGACAATTTCAAGAAAGAAACCATTCTCCCCGTTCTCCCTTTCTGGTGAATTCCACCATATGTGGAACCGGCTGCTCTGTTTCCAGCTCTCAAACTGCTCTGCGGATGACCAGTAGGCGATGGCCATCAGGTTATAAAAACCCGCGTGGTCTTTGCATGACGCTATGTCCCAGTGGCCGGGGCCATCCGATGACGAAAAGCGATCAGTGACTTCATTCAGGGCAGAAATATCCGGACAGTTTCTCCCCTGGATACCGAAGTACGCCATGACTATCGGCCCGGCCAGGGGGGAGAATCGGGCGGTCCAGGCCGGAAAAGGCGGCTCATGTTTATCGGGCATGGCGGAGGGACATCTGCGCAGGGTACGCAGATGCTCAGGAATGGCTGATTCCATTTCTACTCCTCCTCTTCTTCGGCAGCCTGTTCGGCAATTAGCTCAGGAGGCGAATGCCGTTTGATCACAGTCTTGTTGGCCGAGGGATTGAAAAGGAGGCGGGTCACGTCAGGGCGGGAATAGTGGCCTACCGGGTCAGCCGCCAGTTTGGCAAAGGTGATGGCAGCAGGGTCGAGCTCAGCAATAAGTAGTCCTTCCTGATTTTCCCCGAGAGGTGTGACGAGTTCCCTTCCGTCCGGGCCGTAAATACGGGCATGCCCCCCCCGGCACTGAGTAACGCTCTCCGGTCATCGTCAGGACAAAGGAAATCAATCATCTCATCAGAAACCACGGCACACGGGGCTATCACGAAGCACTGTCCCTCTGCGGCATACAGGCGTGAAGCCGCCGTGTTGACGTCTGGACCCAGCGCGGCCGTTGCGCTGGTGTAAAGACTGAAGCTTGGCCAGGCGGCAATATGGATCTCCTCATGCTGGGAATACATCGCATAACGGGACAGCGGTTGCAGATGCTCCCAGCAGCAAAGGGCTCCGACGTTCCCCAGAGGTGTCTCCCAGGTAGTCAGAGAGGAGCCGTCGCTCTCGCCGAACAGCGTGCGCTCCACGTGCGTGGCCTTAAGCTTGCGCCGGATGCCAATAGTTTCCCCGTCGCTGCCAATCAGCCACTGTGAGATATAGAGGCTCCCGTGATCGCGCTCGCTGAAGCCCAGAACGACAATGATATTGTTCTGCTGCGCCGCATCCGCAATTCGTTTCGCCTGAGCACTGTCCAGCACCAGTGAGTTCTGATGGTACTGATAAACCAAATGCATATTCTGGGCAGGGGAATTCAGCCATAAAAACCACGGATAGCCGGGTATCCAGGTCTCCGGAAAAGCTATGAGTTCCGCACCTTTCTGTGCCGCTTCAGAGATGAGGGCAATTGTTTTGTCTACTGTGCCTTCTAAATCCATAAAAACAGGGGCGGCCTGAACGCAGGCAACGGTAACCAGTTTGTTCATCATGTTCTGTCTCCTGGTAAAATAATTCAGCAGACACAGATATATCCTCCCTTACGGGCGCAGTGTTATGACAGGAAGGAAAGAATACTTGTCTGAAAAGGAAGTGGTCTAAAGTTTGCATTACATGTTCAACCTGGGGTGGAGGTTGCTGACATGAAGACGTATAACACTGCTGATGTTTTGTATGCTGAGCGGAGTGACTACTGGCGGCATGCCATCAGCCGCACGTTTGTTCCACTGGAAAGTATTTTTTCCGGAGACGACAGGTACGGCGTTATCAGATCGGGGAGCTGGGGAGACCTGCGGCTTTCAGAGGTCAGCTGTAGTGCCCAGGACGTCATAAGACGCCGAAGGGGGGCTGATAATCATCCTGACAATGTCATGCTGCTGAGTTTTATCAGTCAGGGTAAAACGTCCGTGACCCAGGCAGGGAGCCACGCCGGCCTTGGTCAGGGTGAGTTCGGGCTATATGACACTCGCTTTACTTACGAACTGCACCTTCATGGTGAAACGCGTCAGCATGTGGTGCAGATACCCATAGAGCATCTGAGACAGAAACTGGGTAAGACAGAACATCTTGTTGCGTATTCCTTTGGCAAAAAACATTCCCTGACGCCTTTTCTCCACATGCTTCTGAATAACCTGATGGCGCAAGCGGAAGATATTTCATCCCGTCATACCAGCGTCCTTTACAGACAGCTCCTTGAGCTGATTACAGTTGTTATCTCAGATGAATGCAGATCAGAAAGATCGTCCCGTTCATCTACAGGACTGCTTCTTCAGGTTAAAATAATGATAGATCAGCAGCTTTCGGATACAACGCTTTCAGTATCACGCATTGCTGATTCATTCCGTATTTCACCACGTTATCTGAGCATGCTCCTGAAAAATGACGGTACTACCTTTGGCCGGTATGTCCTGACTCAGAGGCTGAATAAAGCTTCGCTGGCTTTGCAGTCTCCTCTCTATACAGATATACCCATCAGCCAGATTGCATGGAAGTTTGGGTTCAGTGATATGGCCTATTTTTCTCGTGCATTCAGGGCAAAATTCAGCTGCTCACCAACGGAGTATCGTCATAAGGCTGGCGATGGTCATATGACAAGTACGCATGCAGGAAATAAAGGTGATTCCTGTCTCGATAACTGGCTTAGAGAAATTCAGTAACTTGATTTTCAATATACAGAGCATTATCTCGCTTCAAAAAGGTTGAGATGGATTAAATTATCTCAGGTGTGGCTTTTTTGTTTTAAACATGCCGTATTGCAAAATACTATTTGTACACATTCAAAAATATGCAGTGCAAATTAAACACCTCTCTCTTTAATACTAATTGAGTAAGTTATAATTTTGGTAAGAATACGCGCACGAAAGTAATTTGTAATGCTTGTCAAAATTAAAATTTCTATTGCTCCATTTTTGGAATGATGATTTCCATTTTATTGCATGTATTCATTGGGCGATTTCATAGATTATTAATGCAGGTTTAATCTGATGTAAATACAGTCGAATGATAGCTATTCATTGAAATTAATATACATGCACAGGCTTTTTAGCCATGAATTAAAGGAAAGAGTCAATGAGAAAAATTTTCACTCCTGCCAAAATGGGGCCTTACACGCTTTCAAATCATCTGGTAATGGCCCCAATGACACGCAGTCGTGCAGACTTCGACGGTACGCCTGGAAAACTGATCGCTGAGTACTACGGACAACGTGCCAGTATCGGGTTAATAATTGCTGAAGGCACACAACCTTCAGATGATGGTCAGGGGTATCTCATGACACCAGGCATCTATACTGATGCGCATGTTGCTGGCTGGAAAAAAGTGACTACTGCCGTTCATAACGAAGGGGGCCACATCTTTATCCAGCTTATGCACGCCGGTCGTATGTCCCATCCGGATAATACTCCTCACCATCGCAAGGCCGTTGCGCCTTCTGCTATTGCACCTGAGACGCCAATTTTCACTCCCACGGGTATGCAGGACATTCCTGTACCACGTGCGCTGACGACTGAAGAAGTGCGGGATACGGTAAATGACTTTCGTATTGCGGCTCGTGCAGCCATTGAGGCTGGAGCCGACGGTGTAGAAATCCACGGTGCGAATGCATACCTGATTCAACAGTTCCTGGCACCAAGTGCGAATACACGTACAGACCAGTACGGCGGATCTATTGAAAATCGCGCCCGGTTTGCGATAGAAGTTGTTAAAGCAGTTTCAGAGGAAATTGGCGCAGAGAGAACAGGTATCCGCCTCTCGCCAGGCACGCTTATGTGGGGGATCGATGAAGGTGAGCATGGGCCTGCACTGTATCGTTATCTGGTCGCTGAGCTGAATAAGCTGGGCATTGCCTATGTTCATATTATGCATCTTGGCAATGATCAATTGCTGGCTGACATTCGCAGTCTGTGGACTCAAACGCTGATTGTTAACCGTCCGGGACAGGAGCGCTCGAATGTTGGAAACGACGTCGCTTCTGGTCTGGCAGATCTTGAATCATATGGGCAGATGGTGCTGGCAAACCCGGATTTTGTAGAACGCCTGCTGGCGGATGCTGCAATGAATCCTGCGGATCACACGACTTACTTCGGGGGAACTGAGGTGGGTTACACGGATTACCCTCGCCTTTCGTAATCAATAACGTGACAATAAAAAAACCCTGATTTTCAGGGTTTTTTAGCGCCATCATTCAAGATTATTTTAACCTCAGTAGAGATTAATCAATGCTCCGGTACCTTAATCTCAATACCATATTTAGGAGCAACTTCAATCATCTTATGGATCTGGGCATCGTCCATAGCAGGGGGATTTTCTTCCGAGAAAGTCCCTTCCGGCTGACTGACTTCAATAAAGTAATCATCCAGACCTGCGGGAACCGCAATAATCAGCATTCTCGCCGGCGTGTCTCCCAGATTTTTAAAATAATGGAGTGATCCTTTTGGAACGGTTACCGACGCGCCAACTCCCGCTACTGTCCGTTCTCCATCTGCAAAAAATTCCAGTTCGCCATCCAGTACAAAAAATGATTCTTCTTCACGTGAATGAACATGTGGCGGCGGCCCTTTCTGAGCTGGAATGACGGCTTCCATGATGGTGTAAGCGCCATTGGTGTCACGGCTGCTGGCCTTGATGGTGTAGATATCCCCGGCGACGCCTGTCATCTGGCCATCGCCCGGTAATAAAACTCGTGCGCTCATGGTTAATTCTCCTGCTTTTGCTTCGCTAATATTTATTTAAAAAACGCTAACAATAATGCAGTTAACTCTTCCGGCTGCTCTTCTGTAAGCCAGTGACCGCTGCGTTTAATAACGGAAGTCTGCACATCGTCAGCCAGGGCGTTCATGATCACGCCAACCTGATCGTTCATACAAAATTCTCCACCCACAGCCAGTACCGGCATAGGAAGTTTGGTTTTTGCATTTTCCAGGTTGTTAACCGCATCTACCGGGAAGGCTCGGTAATGTTCAAAGCTTGCGCGCAGAGCACCGGGCTGGCTCAGACGTTCTGCATATTCATTGAGATCTTCGTCGGTTAAAGCATAAGTATCGTATGAGAGATGGCGAATGAAATGTGTAATGAACATTTTTTCGCGACCTGCAACCAGTGCCTCGGCAAGGCCCGGAGCGCTAAAGAACGAAAAATGATAAAACTGTGGAAACTTAGCGCCATCCATCAGCATTTCCAGACCAAGACCGGGTAAACCAGCCTCAAGCATAGCTAGCTTACGCACTTTGCCCGGATGGGCTGAAGCATATTCATAAGCGACCATCATGCCTATATCATGGCCGACAAGGTTGATTTCGTCGAAGCCGAGATGATTTACCAGTTGGTAAATGTCCTCCGCCACTGTGCGTTTTTCATAGCCGCTTCCTGGCTTATCTGAATCGCCAAAACCACGCATATCCGGAGCAATGACAGTGTAATGTTTAGCGAGTTCCGGGATCATGGTTTTCCATTCACGCCATGTCTGGGGCCAGCCATGAAGCAATATCAGCGGCTCGCCAGACCCTGCCATAGCGTAGTGGAGACGCACGCCATTAACGCGAGCAGTGTGATGAGCAATTTTAATTTCTGGGACTGAAACTGTATTCTGAGTTGTCATGTCATATCACTCTAAAAATTCTAGCAATCAGAGAACTGGCCTCATGACGCGCGCTTAAGCCACTGCATAACGCGTTATGAACATTTTTTGGAGTGTTTAACGAATATTTCCGCTAAACATGCCTTCGCGGAAAAAGTCTGCTTTTGGATCAGTGGTGAACAGTACTAAATCGCTATCCTGTTCAGCTTTCAGTATGTGTGCCACGTTATCGTTGATGACGACGCTTTCACCGCTTTCCAGTTCGACGTTCGCTATTTTTGCCCGTCCCTCAAAAACATAAAGGATTCTGGAAACGCCCGGAACTGGCACAGTTGGCAGTGGAACCTCTTCATCTTTGCTCAGACGAATGTCATGCAGCCATGTCTGTGAACGGAAAATTAATGGTGCCTCTTCGGGACCGGCTATCAGCCGCCATGCATCATGACTGTAGGGTGTACCAAAATCATGGAACTGCACCTGAGGTTCAAGGTCGCTTTCAGACGGGCGAACAAATATCTGCAGGCACTGCATCGATTCGCCTTTAGCACCAAGAATGCGTTCTTCATGCTGGAAGCTGTGACCGGCATTCATCAGCATCAGGCGGGTATTGGAGACTTCTTCTTCATTGCCCACTGTATCCAGGTGCAGCATTTTTCCTTTACGCATGTAGGTCAGGATTTCATCATCTTTGTGCGGATGCATCGGGATCACGGTACCTGGGCTGACATTGGCATGATCAATACGACCAATTCCGCCAATACCACTGTCTTCAGACTGGCGGACCATGCCGGGCCAGAGGATTTCAATACCAAATCCACCTGAGCCGTGGCGGTGCTTACTACTGCGCAGAATTTTTTGCATGTTACTCATCGTAGTTCCTTATCATGGAGCAACCAGCCTGACTGGAGTGTTACATCACGCTGAGTCGCTAATGCCAGAGTTGTGGTGACTTTGGTCAGGACTTACTGGAAAGCTTTCATGATGACCCGGACCAGTTTTGCCATCAGAGAGTGTGCACACCTTCCAGCCAGATCGGCATTAAACTGATTAATAAAGGTTATTTTCATGTTGCTATGTAACTCCATCGCAAAAAAGTGTTAATTCGGTGCGAATGATTGAATTATAGGCTGACAATAAATGGAATAAATAGCTAAAATCAGAATTGAACATTCCACTGATGGAACAATTTTTATGGAACTTCTGAATCACATGTCATATTTTGTCGAAGTTGTTAAAGCGAAGAGTTTTCGTGGCGCGGCTGAGTCGTTAGGCATGCCCAACTCTACGCTTTCACGCAAGATCGGGGAGCTTGAGAAAACAATAGGTCTTAGATTACTGCATCGTACAACGCGAAAAATTGAACTCACGGAGGCGGGGCATATTTATTATGAGCGTTGCAGGCGGATTGTGGATGAAGCCCGACTGGCACATGAGCAGCTGGGTACCATGCTCGCAAATCCCGAGGGACTGTTAAGGATTTCACTTCCCGCCGACTTTGCCATCGTAATTCTGACCCCGATTATCTGTCAGTTCTCTGAGCGATATCCCGGTATCAGTTTTGATTTCGACCTCACGCCCAGAAATGTTGACCTCGTGTCGGAACCTTTTGACCTGGCTATCCGAATGGGGACACAGCCTGACTCAGGTCTGATAGCGAGGAAGCTGGGAGCATTGCCGCGTTACATTTATGCTTCACCCCAGTATCTCAGGATGAAAGGGGAGCCTGTGACGCCGCAAGATCTGTCTGGACATGAATGTCTGATTATGCGACCTGAAAAGACGGCAACATGGCATCTTTATCAGGGGCAAGAGAAAGAGAGCATCCGCGCTTCCGGACGCTTTCAGATGAACAGTATCGGTATGATGCGTCGGCTTTCAAACATGGGGATGGGCGTTGCGATTTTGCCTGAACTCATCGTTGCTGAGGATGTAAAAACCGGGGGCCTTACTCGAATACTGTCATCTTTTGAAGCAGAAGCGGTGACCATCTATGCGCTCACTGAAACCAGATTGTTACCGGCAAAGGTTCAGGTGTTTATCGAGTTTATTCGGGAACATCTGAAATGATGAAATGCAATTATGGTTGGAAATGTTTCTGCGATAATTTTATATGTAAATATCGTATCAGTGATCAGGCGCATCAAAAGTTGAGGGAATTTTAAGGAACCGGAGAGAAAAAGAAATTGAGGGTATTTTATCTCATGTTCATAAAGTATGATTAAAAGCGGCGCAATCCTAACAACAGAAGCTGTTACTGTACCAGCAAAAACTTCCTTTCTATTCCTCTGAGGATAAAAATCTACGGCTGTACCAGCCTGGCTGGTCACCTCTTTACGAACAAACCTGAGGTCAAATGAATCCAGGTAAAATCGCCTATGAATTTATGATGCAATCCAGAGAACAGATTCATTCATTTTTATGATTTTTTTAATTCTATCTAATTTTAAAAAGCTAAATTAACTTAATGAAATATTTTAATGTGTTCTTTTAAAGCTGGCCCTTCTTTAGGGCGGCATTTAAACGCGCAGCATAAAATCCTTTCCGTTCAGTCTGATTTTTTATAGTTCCATTAATGGAAAACACTATTCCAAAAAGCACTCATTCAGGCAGTGGCAGTGTGTTCTAAAATTATATCCCTAGAGCTATAGCCATTCATAATGAAGGAATAAACCATGAGTGACAAAAATGCCCGCCCCGTTGCAGTTGTTGCTGGTGCCGGTGCCGGAAATGGTCTGGCTCTGGCAAAACGGTTTACAGATGCCGGGTATGCTGTTGCCTTACTGGCCCGTAGCCTTGAAAAAACCCAGAAGCTGGCAGATAAACTCAGCCATTCCAGAGCTTATGCCTGTGATGTTGGTGATCCAGTCTCGGTGGCCGCGGCCTTCAAGGCTATCCACAGTGAGCTGGGAGATGTTGAGGTGCTGATCTTCAATGCAGGTTCAGGCGTTTTTGCCGATGTTGAAACCATCACCCCGGAGCAGTTTGAATCTTCATGGCGCATCAATGCTTACGGCGCTCTTCTTTGCGCACAGCAAGTTATCCCATCAATGAAGGCCAGCCAGAAAGGCGACATTGTTTTTATAGGTGCAACAGCTTCACGGCGTGGTGGCGCAAACACAGCGGCCTTTGCACCGGCGAAAGCCGCACAGCACAGTCTGGCAGAATCCATGGCGCGCAAACTATGGCCGGAAGGCATACACGTCTCCGTCGTGATTATTGATGGGATTGTTGATTTGCCCAAAACGCGTGAGAGCATGCCTGACAGGCCAGAGGATGAATTTGTTGAACCGGAAGCAGTTGCTGAAGCTGCCTATTTTCTGACAACACAGCAAAGGAAAGGCTGGAGTTTTGAGACTGAAGTCCGGCCGTGGCGCGAGAAGTGGTAGTGTGCTGAACGGCTCAGTCACTGGCTTGATGAGACATTCGTCAGCTTCGATTGTATGAGGCGATGTTTTTGTCGTTCCCATAAACAATGAAGGATGTGGCCAGATTACCCTCCCTGATTGCTCCATAAATGGAGCAATGTAATCCATTTAGGTATCTTTATTGCTGATAAATAAAAAGAGATGATTATCCCACGTTATTATTTTGGGAGCAGAAAGTGAAAACGCAGTCCCCACAGTTTGATGCATTGACATCCCCGGTGATAGCCAAAGTTAACTATGCAAATCATGACAGCAGCTTCCGCAGCTACGGACTACGGGCAGGCGGAAAGCAGGCATTATTTTCTCCTTACATTGGCGTAGATCATTACTGGATGGGGGCGCCCACCTTCCCTCCGCACAGACACCGCGGAATCTCGGCGGTGTCTTATCTGTTATCTGACTCTCAGACAGGGATGCTGAATCGCGACTCTATTGGTACTCAGAATTTGATTCAACCGGGAGGGCTTCACTGGACGACGGCAGGAAAAGGGATTGCGCATGAAGAAGTGCCGGCCGTGCAGGGAAAAACCGTTCACGGATTACAAATCTTCGTCGCGCTGAGTCCGGACAATCGTGATATCGATCCATTTCCATTGATGCTTGAACCACAGGATGTTCCCATCGTTCAGCAACCGGGAGTGACGATCCGTATCCCGCTGGGCAGCTTTAAGGGCAAGCGTTCACCACTGAATCCGCCAACTGATGTAACGCTACTTGATATCTCATTACAGGCAAATGCCGAAATGACGGTGTCCATCCCGTCAGGCCATATTCTGTTTGCGATGCCCATTTCGGGTGCTACAGAAATTGATGGCCACAATTACAGCATTGAAGACCTGAAACTGCCGGTTTATCCGGCGTCCGATTCTCCTCGCGACATTGCGTTGAGAGCTCCAGAGGGCAGTAGCCACGTGGTGCTTTTTACAGCACCTCCGCTACATTAAAATTGATCAACACTAAAGAGGATTTACCCATGGCTCAAGAAAGATTTACCGCTGATAACACTGCATTACTGCTGATCGATCACCAGGTAGGCACTATGCAGCTGATTAAAAATATTGACTCGCAGCTTGCAGCGAAACAGTCGATTGCGCTCGCAAAAATGGCGAAAATTCTGAACCTGCCAACGGTTATCACCTCCAGCCAGGAAGATAATGCTCAGGGGCCAATTTTACCTGAAATCGCCGAAATTCTGCCATATGAGCATACGGCGCGTATTAAACGGCCAGGCGTAGTTAATGCGTGGGCATACCCTGCTTTCCATGAAGCGGTGCTGGCTACCGGTCGTAAAAACCTTATTATGGCGGGCGTGACCACTGACGTTTGCCTGATTTTCCCGGCGATTGATGCTGCACTGGAAGGTTTTAATGTACAGGCGGTAATGGATGCTTCGGGTTCCCCAAGCGACCTGTCTGAAGAGTTCTCACGCCAGCGCATGCACGATGCCGGTGTAGTACTGACGGCAACAAATACCCTGATGGCTGAGATTGCACAGGACTGGTCAACGCCTAACGGGCAGCAACTGATTGGCCTCTTGTTCAGCGATGTCTTCCCGGCGTTGGGAGCGGGAATTTCTGCCTGATAGTGAGCGTTACAAATTTTAATATTAAGATCGCCGGATTTATTCCAGCGATCTTAATTCTTCATAAAATACCCGCGGCAATTCATTTAATATGACTGTTGATGATTAGTGTCTTTATATTCCAACGTGAGTCAGCAACCATTCTGAGTAAATTGTCCAAAAATGAAAATAGTTAAAGTCTGCTCATAATTCAGGCAGTTTCAAAACATACTTAAGGATGTAAGTATCCCAGCTTTACTTCCACACACTTTTTGAGATTTCCGGTTTCTCAGCCATCAGCCGGTGTTCTTTCGGTGTCAGTTTATTCAGGGATTCATGGGACCGCTCACTGTTGTATTCTTTCAGCCAGCGCTCTGTGATTTCCCGTGCCTCGTTCAGCGTTCTGAACAGGTAAAAATCCAGTATTTCTGTCCGGTACGTCCTGTTAAACCTCTCAATAAACGCGTTCTGCGTCGGCTTACCCGGCTTGATAAATTCCAGTATCACACCATGGTCTTCAGCCCATTGCGCCAGAGCCAGTGATATCAGTTCCGGGCCGTTGTCCGGGCTGTTGTGCCTCAAACCTGACGGAGCAGAAATGAGAACGCAAAAGCGATGCATGGGATACGTGGCGATCGTTGGTGGTTGTATTTGAGGACATCTACGGCAATCGCTGGGACCTCTACCAGAACGCACAGCCCTAACCGCTCTAAGGCTGCACGTGTTCCGTACGTGGCCGGGGTGTTATGTCTTATGTGGCAGAACTTCCCGGTCGCCATCATTTTAACGTCCGCTCCTCGCTCATAGCGGACCCTAGCCTGCCGTCAGTCCGCTTTGTGCCAAAAGCGGACACTTTAGTTTGAATATGGACATGTCAGCGTCTGTCTTAATTGCTTCAGACTGACCTGGTTACTTCACAACCGGATCCTTTTTAAGGGAAAGCATGTTCATAAATTCGTCATCCAGATGAAGGTGTTGCCGGACAAGATCAGGAGGTGTACTGGCCAGCCACTGGTTAAGTGAAATATCGGCATAGTAATCACTTTTGAAAAGCTCAAGAAAACGCAGTGGCCCCTTACCGGTGTTTTCGATGTAGTGTCCCATAGCAAAAGGAACATATCCCACATCTCCAGCGCGATAGTCGAAAGTCCTTGCCTGGCCGGATGATGCAAAGACCCCCATCCGTCCCTCTCCTTCAAGGTAATACTGCCATTCATCATTGTTAGGGTGCCAGTGTAGCTCCCGCAGGCCGCCCGGCTCAATTTCCACCAGTGCGGCGGCAATCGTTTTTGAAATCGGAAAATTGGACGAATCTGTGATCCTGACGGTTCCTCCCGGTGCGCGTACAGGCTCCTGTGCCAGCATCCTGTGCGTAAAGCGGGTTTTCGACTTCGCCGCGCCTTTAATGCTATCTGATTCCAGGCTACCTGGAACGTTGCCAGCAAAAATATACTCATCATCAGGTGAGGGCAGGTGCGAAAATGAAGATACTGGTACCTTAAAATTTTTGGCGAGAATGTCCGGGGGAACATGCCTGAACCAGTCTGACAGCAGAAAAGTGCTGTCCTCATCAAAATTACCGTCGTCAAAAGCCAGTAAAAATTCACAGCCATCGGGACCGAGCCCCTGAATCGAGTGGGGAATACCGGGTGGAAAATACCACAGATCACCAGCAGCAATATCATCTACGAACCACCCTCCGCTGGCGTCAAAAGCGGTAACCCGCGCGTTGCCGTAAGTCATATAAGCCCACTCCCCCTCTTTATGCCAGTGCAGCTCACGGATACCTCCGGCATTGAGACGCATGTCCACACCCGCGATTGTGGTAGATATGCCCAGCTCCCGCTGTGTCACCTGACGCGTCCAGCCCCCGCTTCCCTTGCGAACGTGTGCATCACTGAAAGAAAAGCGAAGATTTGGCAGCGTTCCGCTGTCTGTGTCGGGTGGATTCACGATGTCCGGATTTTCTGCCTCACGGGTAGGATCATGGGGCCCCGGATCCCGTCCCCCACCTTCGGTCCCAGCCGAAAACGTCTTTACGGTGTTGTCATGTGCCATGGCCTGACCGGCTGCAAGCACGACAGTGCCACCTGCCGCAAAAGCCATAAAGTGTCGTCTTGTCAGTGATTTCATATCCATCCCTCCTCAGAATAATTTTTTATACGGCTTATTTTTATTACCGCTCTGAAGTTATAAACGGGCTCAAAGCTTAGGGAACAACAACTTTGTAACACTGAGGAAAGGGGTAAAGTGGCCATAAATAATAAAGATTATTGAATGTATTAAGTAAATTTAATGTTGTTTAATCACCGTATATTTATAAGGGTATTATCCTGAAAAACTAAGCACTTATCGTCAAATAAAGCGGGCAGTTATGATTTTCTTTTTACCATTCATTAGTAACTATTGATAAGAATTTTTACGAATTAAGCGGTTTGATAAGGCCTGAGTCATGTGAGCTGTAAACTCTCACGCACAATCTCAGATAGGGGTAAGGTTATTGAGGGCTGCACTGTTACCCCTGATTACACACCAGACAACGAAGTCCGCTTCTCGCTCACAGCGGACGAAGTCCAGCGAATGTGGGCGGTTTGGTGGAATTGGCGTTTTACCGAATGCTGGCGAACGTTAAGGGATCGGTCCGCTTTGTGCAGAGCGGATATTGCTGAGCCTGCATTCCATTAATTATGAGGAGCAGTTTAAAGTCAGCAATCTGGATACTGAACTAAAAATACACGCCTTTAATGAACCAAGTGGTTCTGTTAACATAATCCTGTTTACAGGGAGAACCACATGCGAACACTGACTGAAAAGAAACGAACTGACATCCTTAACGCCGCCACGACCGTTTTTCTTGAGCAGGGTTACGAACGCGCCTCCATGGACGCTGTGGCCAGAGCCGCAGAATGCTCAAAAGCCACGCTCTATAACTATTTCTCCTCCAAGGAGAGCCTTCTTGACGCCGTTGTCAGGGCCTACGGCACCAATTTTCTGACGCGCGCGGCAGACGATATTCACAGTCAGGATAGTCGTCATCTTCCTCTGGCTGACAGGCTGCAGCGCTTTGGTGAGGGCATGCTGGGTGCAATGACATCGGACTGGAAGGGGCTCCAGCTGTATCGCATGGTTATCGGCGAGGCCGGACATTCCGGCATCGGCGATATTTTTTATGAGTCCGGTGTCCGTGAAAGCATGAACGCTCTGGCAACACTGATGAAACAGCACATCGAGGCTGGTGATCTGGCTCCCGCCCGCCCCGACCTCAGGGCGAAACAGTTTTCTGCGCTGGTAAAAGCCGAGGCTGATGAACTCTTTCTGCGTTACAAAATGCCGGTTTATACACACGAAGATATCATCTCTATGGTAAAAAGCGCTGTAGAGGTGTTTATATCAGGTGCATCACCACGCTGATCTGACCAGCAAAGACGGATTATTCACCCTGAACAGTTGACTAATCTCAAGGTATATATACTGATACGTACAGTTTAATTATTGAGGGTTTAAGTCAATGCTTAATCGTTTCATTTTGGTGGCAGGTCTGACCGTGTGTTCGCTTCTGCTAAGCGGCTGCGTTTCTTTATTCTGAGGAGCTGATATGCGTCTTTTTATAGCCTCATTACCGGCATAGCCGTACTGATGCTCACCGGATGTCTTTCTATCGGCAGCCACATCTGAACTTTACCTGCCCGTCTTCAGGCGGGTAATTTCCTAACACCGCCTGCGCACGGTTAAAATGATACCTCCGACAGCATGAGCACAATCAGGGTACTTATGGCCATAGCCACCATAATTTCTGCAACAAGCAGCGTAATTAACGAGCCCTGGTGGCCCCCCAGGCGCCGTCTGTATATTTTCTCCCGCGGCGGGTTTTCAGGCGCCGGATATGGAGGATTTCTTTTACGTTATTGATGACGTGCCACCACATAATCACGACGGTCACCGCAAGAGCGCCAGATAAAATCAGGATGCTCAGGATGCTCCAGTCCAGTCAGGAGACCCCGCCGTTGATCACTGGCAGTTTATGTCCATCATTGTTTTCTCTTTCATGTAAAGTCTTCGCTTATGGGGTTCTGAAAACGCGCATACCTGAGACCCGGGCTAGGCACTGCAGGGCTTTCACCAGAGGGTGATATCGCTGAGCACAAGCAGCAGCAGTACAGATAACGCGTTCACAATGAGGCATTCCGCCGCCAGAAGTATCTTCACCCGTCCTGATGAGGCCCCCCACACCCTGACTGCATAGTATCCGGCCCGGCGCTGCCCGAACCGGCGCAGATGGCGTATTTCACTGAGGTTGCCGGCGGTTCTGAGCAGGGCGCATGCCACGGTCAGCAGAATTGCCCCATATACCAGCCATTGCCCCGGCGACGTATTTTTCAGCAATCCGGCTATCAGCCATCCATTCATCAGCTGACCCGGGCGTCAAATGCGGTGAAGAGGCCGCCGGCAATAAAAACAAGCGCCAGAACGACCCGGATAAGCAGTATCTTCATGCTCCTGAACCCGCCGCATACCGCCGAAGAAAATCAGCTGTTCTGCGCCTCACCTCTGTACGGAGCAGCGCCTTATCCTGCTGAAGGCCAGCCATCTTGCTCCGCAGCTCCTCTGCCAGCTTCAGGTAAGCATCAGCCATTTCGCCAGAGGGCCGGCAGCGCAACTCTCCGCGCAGCATTGCCGTATCAATAACGCTCCGCGCATAGTCCGCTGCCGGTGTAACGGCATCCTGCCCCGGGCCATCAGGGATGCTCCTGGCTTCGCCATATTTTTGCAGCGTCAGCATCGTTCTGATCAGCCTGCGCCGCACCGGCAGGCCGGAATAGCGGAGCGGCAGGCTCGGGATAAAACAGGCGCGCTCAGCACACACTTCCCGCACGGGCTCCGGTATGCCCTCCCTCAGTACCGGCGTGATGGCCAGCCGGGAACGGGGCCAGTGCGTGATGCCTGACGACGAAACTTCCGGACCGAAATAAAGCATTCCGCACTCCTCATGTGAAAGTTACTGACACGTACTGAAACATTTTCTTGACAGGGTCAGGATAAACCATAATAACTATACCGTACAGTTCAATATATCAGAAGATTAGCCGGAGAATATTTATGGTTTGCCTCACAAAACAGCTGTCCCGTACGCTTATCCTGACCGTCGTCATTGCCGCCGCGGGATGTTCGTCCACGTCACCGGTAAAATATTCCGGCATACAGGCCACATCACGCATGACGCCTAACACGGCTGATGACAGCGACCGGATCCCCTTCCGCTATGCCACCCCGGTTGACTGGAGCAAATATCGCAGCATCACCATCGATCCTGTTGAAATCTATGGCGGCAGCGACGCACAGTTTAATGACCTGTCTGAGCAAGACCGGCGCAATCTGGCAGACTACATGCAGAAGAAGTTTGCTGACGTGCTGCGGGAGAAATTTACTGTTAACACCAGCGGCGGGAATGCCCCTTCTCTCCGGCTTAAGCTGACGCTGACCGGTGCGGACACGACGCCGCAGGTAGTGGGGACCTTTACGAAGTTCGACCTGGCAGGCGGTCCTTATAATATCGTTCAGTCCATACGCGGCGGGCGCGGACTGATGAGCGGTTACGTAAACTATGCAGTGGAAGTGAAAGATGCTGCGACCGGTGAACTCCTGCTGGCCTACGTGGCGGAGCAGTACCCTAATGCGATGAACGTAGGTGCAACGTTTGGCTCAATGAGTGCGGCAGAAACAGGTGTGGACAAAGGCGCAGAGCAGTTACTGGAAAAACTGCGCAAGGACAGACGATAACCAGAACGTGACAGTTTGGGGGCATGGGCTTTGTCAGTGTAGCTATCGCTGCACTGGCAGGAGATAGTTTCAGGCATCGTTAATAAAAGCTATTCTCGCGCTGAAAAGGGCTGTGTTATGAATTTCCAATGTACGCTTTTCGCTCATAGCGGACACTGAACAATTACCGGGTCACCAGTAACGGGGCTTATCAGCAGGCTTCTTCTTAGTGGGGACGCGATCTGGAAACTGATGCGCCTGTAGCTCAGCTATTTTTACGTTCTTTCTAACCCAGTGTGCGTAATTTTTGAGGGAGCCAGGAACTTCACGATCTATTCCTTCCCGATGGGGAAGAATGATGCCTACTGTGATTTCGGGGAAGTCTTCCTTTATCGCTTTTAGCGCTGGCGTCATATCAGTATCGGCAGACACCAGAACTATCTGTTGTATACGTTCATCAGCCTGCAGTTTCTGCTGTTGTGAAAGGAGCCTGTACATACCTATGGCTAAGCTTACATCGGTCTGTTTCTCTTCCAGATCCCATATATCCACCTTATCCTGCCTTGAAGCCGGCGTGTGTTTATCTATGTAGCGGGGAGCTGTGCCATGCTCTAACCGGTGTTTACCCAGTGTCACTGTTACGCTTTTCGCAATAAGGGCGCGAATATAGGTATCCTGAGCTTCTTTAGATTGGATTCCCAATGTTGCAAGGCTTGGTAATACCGGAGACGTGAAGTAATTTACCTGGATAGTCTCAGAAGCAGGATTCTGTATTTTCGTTATGTGGGTTAGCAGGGCTGGCAGGTCGAGCCACTTATAATGTGTACCGGCCAGCAGGCCGTAAAAGAGGTTGTATCCGTCTATAAAAAAAGCTGTGCGCACGTTTGCTTCCCTTCAGATACGAAAAAACCGGCTCGCTGGCCGGTTTTTTCACCCCAACTGCCAGTGAACTTAATCGCTGCGTTCGGGGTTGAGTTGTATGAAAAATAGTATTATACATTGACGAGTACGTCAACCCAATTCGGTATCACGAAGCCATAACTCAGCCGACAGGCAAAGCTTTAGCGCCTTTTCACTTTCACTGGATCGCTTTATCAGCTAATCATCATCGTTTTCCATCAGAGTGACCATTGCTCCGCGGTGAGCTTCAACCATACGAATGTAGCGCATGACAGTCTGGGTCTGCGTCCACGTACCTTCCTGCATGATCTGCGCAATGGATATTCCTTTTCTGGCCATATCCTGTGCGGCGCCGACGCGGGCGCTGTGGCCGCTCCAGCTTGCATAGCGCCCTTTGTTGGTTTCAAGAGGCTTCGTCTCACCCGCAGCCTGACGGGCACGACGATAAATCGCTTCCAGGCAGGGTGCGCTCATGGGAACTTTTGACACCCTGGCGATACGATTAGATCGATGAACAGGACAGAAGATAACAGCATCAGGTTCGCCGGCGAGACCCGCCGCGGTTATCCATTCGCTCAGCCTGTGGGATGACTTCGCACTGAGGGCCTTAACGATGCCTCCTGACTGCAGGATGGTTTTGGTCCAGCCAACGTCCAGAATGATACGCCCGTCTGCTGCACGGGAGATATCCCTGATCCGCAGACGGGAAAGCTCGCTCATACGGAGAAGCGTGCCATAAGCAACGTGCATAAACGCGAGGTCGCGCAGCTGCTGCAGACGGGATGAATGAGCCCATTCAGCATCCAGACGGTTCAGGTCCGGCCGGCAGAATGGCGCCGCCTGCCCTGTGCGCTCACCAGACATGACTGCTGTGCGGTTTATCATTTTCCTGGCACGCACGACGTCCGTTGAAACCGTTGGCGGCACCAGTCCCGCGTTACGGTGTAACAGCGATATCAGCGCCGCGTGCACCGAAATGGTGGAGGTCGAACGGCCGATGGCCTGCAGGTGAAACAGGTAGTCCTGCATATCATCCGGGGTCATTGGCAGAAAGGACCGAAGATTCTCCTGTGACCAGCGCCAGCAGATCCGCATCACGCTCAGCAGCTGACGCCACGTGTTGGCCGAAAAAGCCTCCCGATGGCGAACGAACGCGGCCAGTTTCGCGGTGAGATCATCACCAGCGCTGCTGCCGAGAGCTACACCGGTAAAATCGGAGAGATCGTTCATGTTTGCTCCGTTTACACCTGTTGACTGGAAGGCAGCGCTACGCGAATTCTGAGAAAGAAGCAGGGGCAATGCCCGTCAGATTTTACGTAGCGCTGCCGGATTTGTAACCACCCTCGCCAGGGTGATGTTCTGCAGCACACCGTCCGGAACATCGTCGTTTCGTAGAACTGCACGTAAAGCTCAGGATCCGGCCCGGATCTGCATGATACAGGCTTTCTGAGACCCTGTCTGTCCTTATATAAGGATAATTATATAAGGTTAAAAGATCATAAAGTTGAACAATGATTCCGATAAGAGCAGGTGAATAAAAAAAATGAGTTATAGGTTTTTTTAATTATTTACCAAAACCCAAGGGTTAATGAGGAAAACAGCCCATACATTAACTATGAACAACTTAAAATTATGAAAAAAAACGCTCCCTTGCAATAAGAACCTATTTTAAGTAGTGAAAATAGTTAAATAAGCTAAAAATAGAAAAACAGTAGATTTTTAGTCCAAAAAACTCTTTATCATGTAAAAAAAGTGCAAAATTGAATAAAAAGTAGCATTAAAAATACTTATCTTTTATGCATAATCATCGCATTTCAAGCTTCGAAATTTGAACTGTTGATCATAAAATCATACGAACTAGAAGGAAAGTTAGATCTCATGAAAATAGCTCCAAAAAACGCATTTTTAAGTGCAATGATTGACGTTATTGAAAAAAAAACACCACTTACTTTTCTTTTTGGCTCAGCTTTTACCTCTCCCGACATTAATGGTGGAATCGGCGTTCCGAATGTTGATGGGATTTTAGATTTAATTAAGAATAAAATGGAGGAACAAAGGCTTTTAGACGAGTATTTAAATGAGATTGGTGATTGTGAAGGAGCAACCCGCTATCATAACTCATTCGAGTTTATTTACACGTGGAAAAGCCCTAGCTTTGCAAACTCTATCATAGAAGAAGCCATTGAAATTGGATGTAATGCTAAAAACGATGAGGAAATGGATTATCCACCGTCTTTAGATCAATTTTCCGAGTTTGTTAAGAATAATAATGTATCTTCAATCTTAACCACAAACTTTGATCCATTAATTGAAATAGCGCTAAGTACAAATGGTGTTCAATATTCAGCCTATACACTAGATACTGATGGGTCTATTCCACAAAAAGTCATGAGCCGTAAATTAACTGAAATTTATCACATACATGGTTTTTGGAAAGGTGATGTTACTTTGCATACAGAAATGCAACTTAAAATGCCCAGAGAATCACTTCAAGAATCACTTGAACAGATAATAAAAAATTCAACATTAGTGATTATGGGGTACGGTGGATGGGATGATATTTTTTTAAAATCCTTAAAAGCTGTTGCAGCTAAAAAAAATTCAAAGATAGACATTTTATGGTGCTTTTACAGTGATAGTGATGATGATATTTCAGAAAATAACTCAACTTTGTTTGATTCAATAACGCCTGCTATTTTAGGATATAAATTCAGACCGTACAAAGGTATTAACTGTAAAACTATATTTTCTGAATTGAAAAGTTACATTGAGTCCAGAACAAAATTTCCCACAAAAATAAATACAGAAATAATTAAATCAGTTAATGATTCAATTAGTGGCCTGAATGAAAAAAAATCAATTACAGCTAACAGCGATATAAGAAATGAAATTCTAATTGAAACATTTATTGACATTAAAATTACTCACAGACATATTAGACTGAACGAACAACAAAAATCACAGAGCATTTTAAATTCCAATAAGGTTCTAGCGATTGTTGATAAGCTAGGTTCAGGAAAATTAGGTTTCCTTTCCTCTGTCATACATTCAAATAATAATCTATATAAAAGCACTGTTTATAAAATCGACGCAAGCGGCATTAACAATATTGAAAATCTACATGAGATATTTAAAAAACAAATAGGTGCATACCCCGCACCATTTTTATCCTCGTTTTTATCAGAGCCCACCTGTATTTTGTTAATAGATAACATATCTAACCTTGATGATATTAATTGGAGGAAATCGTTACTTGAAACAATCAATACTTTCCAGGAAAGTAAATCAAATATTAAAGTGATACTATGTGGTGATAATACATTAAGTAAACTCCCTTATGAAACTATATCACTTTACCCCTTAGATCATCCGGATTTCTATACCTACTTAACACAGCACGAGAATTTTAGAACAGATTTTTTAGAAGCCAATAATTATAACCAGCTGTTAAAAATGTCACAATCATTACCTGATAAAATTGATAGTATATTAGAAGAATTGATACTAATGACTCCTCAAGATTACAAAGATATAATCTTCGACAAAACAAACAGTTATAAAATATTGAGTGATGATTATCAGGATGAATCTATTCCAAAAAGAATGCGTGATTTTATAATAGAGCTATCATTATCTGAAAATAAAGAAAACAAAGATTGCTTTATTATTTTGATGATTCTTTCATTGATGGAATCTGGAGAAAGCTTCAAAAACATCACAAAATACTTTTCACGTTATAATTTGAAGCAAAAGTCTTTTCATAGGTTAAGAAGTTTAGGGTTAATAGATGTAAGGAATAGATCTATATTAATTAATAAAAAAATACCGGCCCGTACTAGTTTGTTACTTTTTGTAGATCCAATAATTTCAGTCTATGTCAGAAAAATCATGAATCAAGATCATGCGTTTGAACTATCAAAATTAGGTCTGGAATTATTATTAGGACCTGAGTGGATGTCCGGGAAAATTAAAATAAACGCGACTGTAACTGATTTTTTAAGCGAAAATTATGAGTGTGGCATGGGTAATGTTCATTCTTTGATAATGACTTTTATAAATATTGCAATACACAGAAACCTCAAAAGGGAAATAAAATCCGTGTACTATGCTGCATTATCATATATTGATTATTTGTATGATTTAGGCCGATTTGATGAAGTGTGTTCTTCTGCGAGTGAGTTCCTCGCAGCATGTGATGGAATCGAATCAATTGTTGATGTTTATAAAATAAAAATAAGGATGGGAGAAGGGTTGAGAATGATCGGCATGCATTCTGAATCAAATCTAATTTTGAATGAATTGTTAATTTCATATCCAAAAATGAGCAATACTGAAAGGACCGGTGTGCTTATTGATTTAGCATATATTGCTGCTCACAAAGAAGATAGTGACACTTTAAAAGTAGTAACAAAAGAGATAAAGAGATTAAATCCTAGTAAAATGTCATCATCTTGGATAACCGCTCATAGCATGCAATTGAGGTATATAGATGCGGGTAATAAACTACTTGAAATGGCTGCTCTTGAAAAAAGATCCAGAAAGTTGGGATATGAGCTTACAGCAAACAATATAGCTCTTGAAAGAGCAAACTTAATTAAATCATCCCAACACCGTGAGGAGCTTTATGATTCAATAATAAATTCAAGTAAAGATATATATACGAAAATCAGGGCGTCAGTAAGAAAAGCAAGAAGCCTGATAAATAACAATGAGGTTTATAGATTAAGTGTTGCTGATCAAGAATTTTTGCGCAATGCATATATCTATAGTTATTCTCAACGCCTTAAAACATTAATAGATCAATGCCACGACATCTTATGGGTAATCTATAGTGAAAATAATGACATTTCTTCATTACTAAATCTTTATCGGCATAGTGCGATAAATTGGAGTTTAAATGGAAACGAAATAATGAGAGAAAAATATACATCTGAATTGAGAAAGCTTGAGCATTGCTTTGCTTCTACAGAACTTAGTGACATATTTAATTCAGCCATTAGAATTAAGTAATAGTGTGAGGAAGGGCCATCCTTCCCTCACATTTATTTTTTTATCCGACATTTGGGATGTTTATTTCGATTAGCATCATAACAATATTAACTCAATTTTTATTAGACATTTAACAATCATAATAGATTAAAGAGTTTATTATAATTTTCTCTCATTCAAACAGCAACTAGTACTGGGAAGGAGATTAAAATAATGCAAGAGGATGATTTAGCATAACAAGTATTATGCGCATTTACACAAGAATGTTCGCGCTTGACGTCACACGCCAGCTCGGCGTGCGGTTCTCGATGGATGCGGGTGAATTCTCGCGGCTTCTCCTGCCTGCGGTTCGCAATCTTGGTTAATCGCCGCCGACGCGTCCCCCGTAACGCCGTATGGACACTACGCGGCCTCTGTCCCGTACAAAAGAAAAATCGTTACATCAGGCTGAAGTACTTTCCGCAGACTGAACGCTTCATGGGGCCGGCATGCCTGCCTGCCCTTTTTGTTAAGTCAGAAAGGAAGTAACGATGAACCATACTACGCTCCGAACGGCTATTCTGGCACGCTGCCGAGATGAGTTTGCAACGCGATACGCCAAAAAATCTGTTCCATAAGCTGGTTTCCGGACGCGCGGCCACCCAATGACGTCATGCGGTACTTGAGGCAATGCGGCGCCACGACATCATCTCCTGTCCCCGCGGGAGCAGCCAGGTCATGGATGGCTTTTTGCTTAACGTACAGGGGGGCCGGCCACTATGAGTGATGATACCACGTCTGGGTAAACGGTGAGTTCAGGCTGCCGGTCATTGATTAGTACTGACGGGGAGAATGCTACCTGACCAGCCTCACGTACATCACCACAATAACTCTTTCGACAGCGCGGCACATCATGGCGCGGCCGCACAGAAGACGCGTCGGAAGACACGGCTGCCGGCAGGATATTCTGGCGACCAGTATGGGAAACAGGTCATGTTTCAGTGAGGGTGTTATGGGAAATACATCAAGTTGCCGGCGCTCAACAGTGGCCTAAAACCCCGCCCGGTAAGTATGTGGGAAAGACATCATGTTTGTTCCGGGGCGTGCTGTGTGGACAGCTGACTGTGGGAAATACATCAACTTTACCGCGCTGCAGGTGCGAAGACGCGGATTCACGCTTTTAAAGGGTAGCCGGTATGGGAAACAGGTCAGATTTGTGCATGCGTCCGCGGGAAATACCGTCAGGAGTCAGCAATCTGTGGGAAAAAGGTCACGTTTGCTGGGGAAACATCAGGCCTGCATGGGAAACACATCAAGTTCAAAGCAGAGCCACTGTGGGAAACACATCAACTTCAGAACCCTATGGGAAAAAGGTCAACTTTTGCGATGCCACACCCGTCAGCTGATGGCCAGCGGCTTATCCATTACGCTGAACAGCAGCCGGCCGTCGTCCTGAGTGCGATAGCTAACCCGTAAAGGCGTTTTTTCGTTGATTTTCTTGATAGCTGGCTCGAGGAAAGTTCGCTTCATCTCCGCTTTATTCGACCGCTGCGAGTCCGGGAGCATAAAACGTTCACAGAGCCACTCGTGATCCGTTACCCATGTGCCGGTGCTGCGGAACTGGCACAGGCTCTCATAAAGGCGGATGACCTTCACACTGTTGAGCTGGCCACAATCATAAAGGGAATACGTGGTGAACTGAGAGGACAAACCCACCAGGAAAGGCATCACCTTGTAGTTGAACTCGATCTGCCATGAGCCCCTGCCACGCTTCATTCCCGCCTCTGAAAGCCACGGACGCGTAACCTGCTCAAACTCCCCGTCCCTTGGATAAAACGTCACGGTGGACTCACCCAGCGCCTTCACGCCGGCCTTCACATCCCGGCTGGCCACCGCGGTAGCCACGTTAAAATATCTGACATAGTCGGAGACGCTTACGCTGAATAGGGGCAATACATCAGACTCAAGGTCTTCGGAGGCCTCGCTGAAATAGGCCTGCATCAGGCACAGCCACAGTACGCGCTTTGCCTGAAGAGGAAGGTAATAGGCTGCTTCTGTAAGTTCATTAGATTGCTTGATGCTTACCTTTTTTTTAAAACTTTTCAGCGAGATAGTGCTCATTCAAAGCCTTTGTGGGTAAAAAAATAATTACCCATATTCGCATCAAGAGAGAAAATTGCAACTTCTGATCTAGCACTTATCAACATGTGCATAAACAAATTTTCAACTTGATGTGTTTCCCACTGTTTGTTGATGCGTTTCCCATCTGAATATGCTTCAAATCCCACGGAAAGTTGCGCAGCCCCCCATACGGAGTTGTGCAGGATCCCATTACGGATCCGGTCCAGGCCACGAACAGCATGGCCTGGCAAGACGCTAAAAAGCCTAAAAAACATAAAATACTAAAAAGTCCTTTAAAACTTAGTCCTGTGGACAGTGTGCATAACCCCTTCCTGCGAGCAAGAGCCGGGCGTAAGCAGAAAATACAGATGCGGATAACGTTTCGCTTCCTCGGTCATTCGCGAGCGGGCTCGGTCATGACCTGCGGCGAGCGCTAATGGATACGCAGTAAATCAATGCATCGCCAAAGTATATGGGTTCCGGATTTGTTATGTCTTTCACCAATCTCCTCTGGTTATCGTGGTTCCGAAAAAAGGCAAAGCTGGAAATAACCGTTTTAATCAGCAGTACGTCATAAGCACATGGAAGGGGCAAACGGTTTGCTTTAATATATTGAATATACTGAAGGAAATTCACGAGCAGGATTTGAATATTTTATGGACATAAAAGTCAAGGAGTATTCAGCAGATACGAATCCTTTCCGCTATCTGGTTGAGGTGGATAAAGGAAATAGCCTTCGGGCTGACTATATCGTTGAATTTAAGGGAGGTACTGATTTGGTTCCCTATCTTGACTGCTATTACACTGAGGCTGAGCTCAGTGAAAACACCTTAATGGTGGACTTTTTCGATCTACAGACTCTTTATGATATCAGCGGCGTTCAGAAGTTTGAGCAGCTCACCGATATGCATTATACCACCGATGAACTTGAAAATTTTTTCATAGAGGGTATCGCGGTGGCTATTTTTGATGTGGTTGAGCGTACAGGTGCAACCATCGTCTTTGCCGCGCCTTTTAAAGATTCGCTCGCACGTTATTACCATCGGTTATTGAAGAAATATGCACCTGATGTAAACTATGTTTACCGGGAAGATATCCGTGAGGAGGTTAACTTTTATGTACTCGAAACTGACAAAAGATAAAGTGATGCGTCAGAGTCCGCGTCCCCTTTCGGCTCAGGAAATCTCACGCAATCAGTCCATTCATGAAGCTTTGAAGGCTGAGTTGACAGCTGAACTGAAGCAAAAAGGTACGCTTGGTCGTGAAGGACGTCTGATCTCAACGTCTTCGCCGCGATTGAAAGCGCGGTTAGTTCGTACCTAAAGGCTAATATGTTCTTCTCTGAGCCCGGCGACAGACCGGGCTCAGCTCAAAGAATTCTGCGGCCCGCCCTAAAGTTTCTCTTACGCGCCATTCATCCACGACTTTTAATGGGCTAAAATCCTATTTAATCAGGCGTTTAATGCCTGATGTGCGTAGCAGGAACCATGATGGATGGTGTGTAATTTCTCTGTGATTGCAGTATGCTCCTAGCGTCGCCTGCAGCGGCTGGCAGCCCCCGAAGAAAGTATGGAAAAGGCTGGTGCCCCCACGTATCCGAAAACGGCCAGTACAGTGAGCAGGGCCTTGTCCTGCAAACTCTGCCGTTTCCAGTCGCTAAGCTTCCTTTTCAGGTCCTAAAAACCTTCATCAGCGATGCGTTCCCGGAATCGCAGCTGTAACTGACGAATTTTTTCATGATCGGACGCCTGCTCCATTTCAAGAGCACAGTCGCGCAGCGAGCGCCTGAAGGCCGTTACGCTTGGCTCGTAATCAGTCCGGATTCGAAATATCTCCTCAAGTGACAATTCTTGAAGAAACGGCACTTCAACCTCAAGCATTCTGCGCGAAAGACGACCTGATGCGTCCAGCTTCTGCAGTATTTTCCCCTGCAGCGGACAGCGTGTTACCAGGGAAGAACCTGTCTGCGATGACTCATTCAGGTCGGCCAGAAGCCCTCAATAATGAAAGTAGATGCTGCGATTAGTTGCACCCTGAACCCAGCGGTTGTAGCTACTCCGATTTTCTGGTCTGCCCCTAGTGATTTCCACTGCCAGGGTGCCGTCCTGGTTTTTCTGACTGGCCGGAGATTCTGGAACATGTGGCCGTTTGTATAGGGGCTGAGGCAGTCCCGTAATTCCAGCCTAATTTCCCCTGGCAGTTTTTTTCTGACACGTAACGGATATGATCTACATTACTTACGCGCTCAATTCCCCGTATTCTCAGACTGCGTTCATACAACTGCGCGATAGCCTGCGGCATCACACTCTGCAGGAAATGACGATCGCTGTTATCCTCGAGCAACTGGGCTTTACGCTGCTGTTCCAGCCGGGTAGAGACAGAAGGTGAGAAGGCAATAACACCGGCCTAGATAAGCGCAAAATGTCTCCTGACGAAGCGCATAAACTGCGCCACGCCATTTTTGACATCTTTTAGCCTGTCCATGTCACGATTCTGTACCAGCAGATCAACCGCTGCCGCCATTTCAGAGCTTTTAAGCCGTAATGCCACCTCTCCAAGAGCATCAGTCAGAAAGATCTGTTCGGCTGAGAGCAATCCCGGACGATAAAGCGTAAGCTGATCGTGGCGGGCGATCCACAGCCTGAGTAGCGAATCTTGAAGAGCATGCCATTCTCCCTTCATGGCCCTGACCGCCTGTAAATAGCTCTGCAAAGCAGCGGCTAGCGCCCCTTCACTTATCGCCTCATAATTTGTAGAAAGAAGTTTCTCATCCCAAAGAAAGCTGTCGGTTAGAGCAGGCAGATTATTGTACATATTTGTCTCCTTACAGATTCCCATAAAGGGCCCATAACTTAGCCAGTACCGTAGCCATTTCAGGTTCCTTTACCGCATTCAGAAAACTCGCCTCCAGCGCCAGATACTCTTCCTATTCAACAAAGAAGTGCACGCCGACCAGCCTCCCCCGGTCGCTCCATCCCTTTGTCACGTTCAGCCACGACCGGAATAAAAGCAGAATATCGATGCATTGCGTGATTGCTGCCGAGTTTAACGGGCATAGGTATGAAGTCAAAAGTCTGGCAAAACCTCTGATCACGATAAGCCATATGGGCAACGTATTGTATATTGTTGAAAACAAGGTTAATATTTATTCGCTACTATCCCGGGAACCCTTTATCCCTGCACGACAGTCATGCTCGTACGAGGTGTACGGGGCTGGCCGGTAGTAAACCGGCGCCATAAAGGAGTCCGGTATGAAACAGAAAACTGTTCTGGTACGTCAGTATCAGCGTTTTCGTTTAGGCCGCTGGGAAGACGTGTGCATGCACACGCGTTCCCTGCCTAACCGTTAACGTCATCTTCCCGGCGGTGGTAGCACCTTAATTCTCATTCATCATCATATGGTAGTGTTCGCTGTCACCGGTGCGCTCAAACATCTCAATGTATAGCGCCGCTGGCGTCTCTTCCTGAAGGCGTATGTTACGGCTGTCTGCATGAGAATGTCGGTTAATAAAACGGTAAAATGCGTTAAAGCGAGGCTCACTATATTCGTGAGCCAGTGTGGCCAGCACGCTGTAAAGTCTGTCGCTTTTGCCTGAAAAGCTAAAATAGTGCTCAAGGATTTGACGCATAATGTTGGGGATAATCACACCCGATGGCCCGTCATCCTGGGCTTTGCGCAGTACGTACCAGAGCGCCTGGTAGTCATTCATTAACTCTTTTTCAGTCACCGGGCTGATGCTGCTGTAACGCTGCTTTGCCAGTCGGTACAGGCGCCAGTTTGACGGAACCTTTCCGGCTGGCCGGCCCCCTGAAGACATCACCATCTCTTGGAAGAAGAACAGGCTGTGCGTTAGTACTAGCACCTTACCAGCCAGCCGCGGCCGAATAAGAGAGTGCTGAATCAAGGCTGCCACCTCAAAAACATAATTCTGAGATAGGCTGGAAATCGGATCGTCAATAACGATCAGGCATGGCCGACTGTCATGCTGGTCCCGGCTGCTACGTCCTTTGCAAGTTTCAATAAAGTAGAGAAAGGCAATAAGCGTTTTTTCTCCTTCACTTAAGCTGTGAAAAATGGGCCGATCAGCCGGTTCGCCTTGACGGCTGAGCCGGTAAGCTTCAATGCCCTCCTCGCAGCGGACAATCCGGAAACTTTCTATGCCCAGCGACGTCAGAGCATCGTTGATGCTTTGCACTGTACTGTCAATGTTGACCGTACTGGCATACCTGAGCTTAAGCATCTCCTCAACGCGCCAGACCTCCGCCTCCAGCGCTGCTCTGTCTGCCTCAAGACTGCATGCTGATCCGTATAGCTCTTTCAACTGTAAGTCTTGGTTAGCAATGGCTTCTGACGACATGGCTCGTATGTGCGCAAAAACGCGACCGGTAAGAGCCGTACGTTCATTTAAGTAGTTTTCGGCCAGCCGGTTATTCTCGGCTACGCGCCGGTTCAGATCAGAAAGAGCCTGTTGGAGTCTTTCACACTCATCGTCTGTGCGGCGAAGACGCACTCTCTGTGAAGGAGCGCTGAGCTTCCGGGCGATGGCGTTTTCATTCAATTCACAGCGATGCTGTAGCTCGGAAAGCAGGGCGTAAGCAGGATCATTTTCGTCTGCTAGGCTGCATATATTCAGTGCTGTACGCAGCCTGCTGAGTTCAGCACACCAGCTGGCTTGGCGACGCTGAAGTTCACGAAGGACGCTGATGGCATTTTCCCAAGCACGGTCAAACAGTGCAGTGATCTCACGTCGCAGATGGTCACCATCAACAGCGGACTGACAAAAAGGGCATAAGTTACCATTCAGCCATTCCTTACCTTGGGCAATCCAGTCCCCGTTGCCTAACTGGCGCACTGCTGCCGTTAGTACTCCATCGCCAGCTGGAATCAGCGGCTCAGAAAGTAAGCTGAGATCTTCTTCCGAAATACTAAAAGGAGCAACATAATCCAACGGTTCTATCCGGTTACCTTGACTTGCTTGAAGCTGCCTGAGTGATTCACAAAGAGATTCAGTGCTGGACACAGCTTCTACATCAGAAGAGAGGATGCGCTGGTAAAGTGTATCGGTACGCTTTGCACCGTTCATTAGCCCACCGGCTGCAGAGTTCCGGATTTCAGCCGAACTGCTGAAAATTCGCTCCGCACAGCGCTGACGCACCGTCTGGGCCATGGCCTCATTATCTTTATGCTTGTCCTGTATTGACTGCAGGGCCTGTTGCAGTTCGCTGGCTCTTGCTTCTAGCTTGCTGATTTCAGACGCAATATTTGCATTTTCCTCGCTGAGCGTAAAAATGCCAGGCTGGACCTCTTGAGAATGAAAAAGATCGTCGACAAACTGATGATTGAATACCAGCTGACGCATATTCAGCGAAGGATTCAGGCCACACTGTTGAAATTCTGCATCTTCCTGACGATAAAAAAAGCCGGATATTGTCGACTTACCTGCTCCGTTCTGGCCGTAAATGAGGGTAACATAGCTGCTCAGATCGATTTGAACCGCATCGAATGGCGGATAACTCCGAACGCCGCGTAGGGAGAGTATGCTCATCGTTTCGTCCCTGATTGATTGAATAGATATTCATCATATTCTCATTGCGTCATCCTTTAAAGTCTGTTTCTCCTTTTCGCATAAGCCAATACACTTCTGCAGCGCTTCCTACAGCCAATGTGCCTTTTAATCAGTTTTACTGATGTTAGTTAACGCGCATCATGATGTTTTTTGACTAATTTCGAAATTTAATCCATTTGTTAATTTTCTAGGATCCGGAAAAAGGCAGACCCGGAAGCGCTCCGGGTCGGCAGGATACTTTGATATTTAGCCAGGGGTTATTGAATCAGGATGGAATTGTCAGTGCCGATAGCGAGTACCGTCTGGCCCTCCTTTACAATCCGGATGAACTCATTTTTCTCGAGGACTTTAATTAATCTGCTGATACCTTTACCGCCACGTGTAACCTTTATCTGCGCTTTGATTTTTTCGGGGGCAATATAGCTGTTCAGCCCGTCCACTGAACACAGAGCATAGAATCTCAGATTGGCTGAGTGGCTGAGAAAATTCGTCTTACGGTCAGGGCTCATCCAACCGATCATATTCAGAATGTCATCATAGTGTTTTCTCAGCAGGCTACAGCTGGCCTGAGCGCCATAAACCGGGTTTCCGTAGTCCGGCAGTCCTGTTGCCGGGTCATCATAATGAAACTTCCATATGGCCTCGTGATGTGACAGACGGTTGCGTAAATCCTTCATTCTCATGAACTCATTGCAAATTTCTTCCCGCGTGAAATGTGCCGGGGCATGAGGGAAAACCGTACCGGTCAGGTGAGGTCAGAGTAAAGTCTTATGTCCACCTTTGGGATTTTCATAGTAATGAGTGAGTAGCTGCGTCCAGAACCCCAGGGTCAGCCCTGATATGACCCGGTTTGGCGTGATCGGTTTTTTCATTCTAACGATTTCTTTAATCGCGTTATCAACAAGACTTTCCGACTGGAGCTTGTTTCGCAGCACCCGCTTGCCATATTTATCCAACAGGAAGCCTTGCTGGTCAGTTACCTGGCCCGGTTTTGCTGCAGTGATCTGAATATATCGTTTATTTTTTTTCGGCCAAGTCCGGTCTCCCATGTAGCGGGGCAGATCGAAAATCCAGTTATGATCGGTAAGCCACAGCCCGGCAGCAGCCGGGGGCGGGTTTGATTGTATGGCCTGGAGTGACCCCGTTCCCGTAGACATTCGCTGTCCTCACGACGAGGCCTTTTCAAAGGCCTCAGGACTGACGCCTCCCAGGTGGCTGTGGCGTCGGGTCCGGTTGTAGAACACTTCGATATAATCAAAGATATCAGCCCGGGCCATGTCCCGGGTTCTATATATACGCTTTCTGATGCGCTCTTTTTTAAGCGAGCTGAAGAAGGGTTCTGCCACGGCATTATCCCTGCGGTTGCCGCGCCGGCTCATGCTGGGTGACGGGTTATTAGCCTGACAGAACCGTCGCCACTCATCGCTGCCATACTGGCCGCCCTGGTCGCCGTGCTCGATAACGGTTTCCTCAGGTCTTCGTCTCCAGACGGCCATCAGGAGAGCATCCAGCGCCAGTTCGCGCGACAGCGTTGGTTTCATTGACCAGCACGCCACATTAGGGGCAAACAGGTCTGTCACCACGGCCGGATACAGCCAGACCTGCCAGGTGCGTATGTAGGTAATCTCCGTTACCCAGATCTGGTTCGGTTTAACTACTGTAAACTCCCGCTGTACCCGGTTAGGAGCGATTACTGACGGACGTCCCCGTGTTGCTCGCGGGATTTTATAATCCATGCACGGCATTTTTCGGTTCTGCCGCATAATTTTCGCTACCCTGTTTTTACTGCATATATATCCGACTTCTCGCAGGTAACTGTGGACCCGCTGGTATCCATAAACGCCGCCACTCAGGGTACATGAGTCGCGGATAAGCGTCAGCAACCGCTGATTATCCTGCTCTCCAGCTGATATCGGGCAGTGGAGCCAGACGTAAAAACCGGAACGGGCAACCTTCAGAACCCGACACATCAGTGTAATCGACCAGACCTGACGGTGATCGTTAATGAAGCGGTACTTTAGTCGGGCTCCCTTGCAAAGTACCGCGCCGCCTTTTTCAGGATATCCCGATCCTCCTCAGTTCGCCTGCGCTGCGCTTTCAGTCGGAGGATTTCCGTCCGGTCATCCAGCAGATCCTGCGCCGGGTGCCCGCTGGCAGCAGGTTTTATGGCGCGGCCCCATTTGTAGAGTCTGTGTTGCGAGACGGCAGGACGTTCAGAAACGTCGGCGACGGAATAGCCCCGCTCGGTGATCTGGCGGACAGCTTCTTCTTTAGACTCAGAGGTAAATCGTGGTGTGCCCATAGACTCCTCCCTGTATCTCTAAAGCGGATTACTATTAACGAGCTTGGATTTAGCCTGTATAGTCCGATTCCTCCCGGGGTTATTCAAGCCCGCAGTATGGCGACTGACACACAGGCTGAACCGTCCATCTGAAGCCCGAACCAGTGCCGTAAAAGGCGTAGGAGCGGCGACTGTGGCTGTGCTACTTGCAGAAGCTCCAGGGCTTGGATCTCTGTAACGTCGTGAATTCAGTGCGATAATTGGGGTTGCGCCAGTCAATCGTGATTCTGGGACAATGCGAGGTGGACGCACAGTATTTGGGGACGAGCTTCAGTCCGTACGGCCCTGTATATGTCAGCGCTGGCAGGAACCCGGCACAATCCTGTAATTAAAGAATTTTACGAGCGGCTGGTTACTGCCGGAAAGCCTAAAAGGGTCGCATTAACTGCCTGTATCAGAAAAATCCTGACCATTCTGAATGCAATGCTAAAGAAGAATGAAGCATGGGATCCTTCGTATCATCGCCATGCTTCGTAATAAGCGGCTTAAGACAGTTGCTTGTATCTAACATTACGTGGTGATTAGCTACCATCACACGAAGCAGAGGGAGCCAGTCCCCTCCCTGAGGACGATATCTGCTCCTGTCTGGTAGCTTACGGCCCTCTGTTTCACCTTTCACGCTCGCACATTTTGTTGAACGGCACCGGTCTTACTCGCGACGTCGCTAATGGTCCGGTAGTCCACGCTGTAAGCAGACGCCGGGCAGGACGCGGCGCACAACAGGACCGCCGTCTGAATTTTAATCAGTAGCTTCATGATTTACCTGCGGATCAGGTAATGTCTGGATGGGAAAGAGTGAGAGACCCCTATGCGGCCGTGTGCAGGGATGTATCAGCGGCCGCAGGGGGGGAGGCGGCGTCGATCAGGATAAGGTTCAGGTATTTTGTTAGTACACCTGCCGCAGCACGAAGCATGCAGAGCAAAAGTATGCCTGCCACGATGACAATCGCCATTGTAAACGTGAGGCAGAAAAGCACAACCGCGGTGATAAACTTCTATTCACTCAGAGAAGCTGTTCCGTTTAATATCTTATCCCACAGAACTTTGGCCTGTGACCATGCCATATAAACAAAGTACGCGCCCACGCCCACCAGGGCGATAAAGCTCATTGTTTTAGCATGGGAAGGGTTCCTGAATGCGCCCGGTCGTCGCCGGCTAATGGAAACAGCCCGAGAGAACGTCGTCAGAAGGATTTATTTCACGTAATGCCACACGTGCTTCGGCACGCGGTCAAACAGTTTCCCCGCGGCAAGCTCTGCCTTACGGTGATCATAGGCTTGCGTCATCGCAGACTCTTCTTTGCGGTCGCCGGTATAGCTCAGATGCTCATAAACCTTCTCAAGTGTTTCCAGATTCTGGTAACGCCGGAATTTAAGCAGCCATTCGGTTCGGGTCATCGTGCACTCACAGATCAGAAGTAAATGGGAAAACGTGATAGTGACGTAAAATGGAAATACGTAACAGACTGAATATGCCAAATTTAAGTGACTTTTTTGCCTGAGGATTGCGGCATTCGGTAACAAGTTTTTCCAGGGTATCCTGTTTAAACATCAGTTGCCCAACTTCCTTCAGAGCCACCGGCAGCCTGAGGCCGCAAAGTCGCTTTCTGCCACAGCACCAGCGGGGATACGCAAAGGCATCAAGTGGTATCAAAGGCCCACCGGACGCCTCGGGTGGGGTGCCAACTCAAGCTTCCGTGCGTGCTAGCGTTCGGCGCATACATCATCGCCGCCAACGCGCTCGTGCCGGGAGGCGTGCTCGCCCTTGGTGTGTACGGCGTTTAGCAGCTCGCCCGGTCTTACTCTCAGTAGGATGGCGAACTCATCAAGACGGATATACATAATTATCCCCCTCTTGGGTATGATTTCAGACATGCAGCAGAGGCCCAACCATCCAGAAAACGGCTGCCAGCTCCAGCGTGAACCCCGTAGCAAAGAGTAGATACTGCTACTCCAGTGAGTGAACCATCAACGTTGCTCCCAAATCAGACTGAGCTTCTTTCTGCTCCTGAAGCAACAATTCAATGGCGGACTCCAGCAGAGAGATGACCTGATCTGAGGCGCCCTGGACCCGCAGGATGTGGCGCGCCGTGCGCTGTCCAGCTGATTTGAAAAAGTCTCATTACGCTCACCCAGTTACACCGAGTCTAGCAGGGTAATTGACTGAATAATAAGATGTTCGCGTGTTTTAATTCTCATGTGCATTAGCTCCCAAAAACATGCCGTCACTCAGCACCTGGCGACATCAGCGCTTCTCCTGCAGAACATCCTGAAAACAGCCCTTTTCTGACGCCGACACCCGTCTTTCAGTCACCTTCCACATGCGATAGCTCACTTTGATCGCGAGTACGAAGCCGGTATACGTCACTACCTGTCATAAAGGTCAACGCGATCACAACACGGAAAAACCCTATTCTGCAAACCCTGGTCGGACCGGCAGAAGAACATGTAAGCTTGGCGGGTATTCCAACCGAAGCCAGTACTTATATGGAATGCGAAGACGCCCTACCGGGGCTGGTTCAAAATGTTTATGCCCACAGTTTCTCGCCGTATTGCAGGTAATGAAACGCAATTCCGGGGATGATGGTATGACATGCCAGGTGGCACTGATTGCGCTGTCGGTATACCGCGAACTGAAGAACGTAATTTTAGCCGATGAGGATGTCGATCTCTTTGATACAGATGACGTGCTGTGGGCAATGCAGACACGTTATGTTGGCGATTTGGATACGTTTTTTGTTCCGGGTATAGCCGGCCATGTGCTGGCCCCGTCGCAGCAGCCCTTTTACGACACGCGTCTTACGGCTAAAGGCACAACAAGTAAAACTATCTTTGACTGTACGGTTACTTTTCACCTGAAAGAACATTTTGTACGGGTGCAGTTCCAGGAGGTTGAGCCCAGCCTGTGGGCGCCAGAGCTCTTTCATACTGCCGGCAGCTTGCGCTTTCCCCAGTAGATTACCTGTTCTCAGATATTGAACAATCTCCGACTTATTCCAGTTACCAATGCCCGATTTTTTGTCCGACGTTATATTTGGCGCAAACCACGCACCAACTTGTCCACCACTCAAGAACTTGCTGTTTTCCTCTTCCATTAACGGCCCACGTGGCGTATGGCAAGTGTAGCCACTGCGAGCTTCCGATGGGGCTCATGGCTGACAACACACTCAAACTTAAGTCGGGGTTACTCATGTATCGGAATAAAAGAATAAAATTAAGCGTTATGTTCACTACGGCGTTTGTTGCTGTCATTTTAACGGGTGTTTTTGTGACAGCATTTGCCGGGTTCAAACTCAATACGGCAAGCGATCAGCAGGAACTGACGAGCGCGCGGCTGGCCGATCTCCAGGCCCTTCAGTCGATAAAAGACAATCTAACGCAACAAACGGTCCTTTTACTGTCAGTGCCCTCAGGCCCACAGACGCAGGCAGAGGCAACATTAAAAACGCAGTTTTTTGCACTGCAGGCCACTAGTGATGATACCACTGCATATTTTCGCGGGCTTATCAACGACGCTAAAAGTATTCCGGGTATTAATCTCGCTGAAGTTGAAGAGGCCTCCACGCACTTGAAAAAAATTGAGGTGGCGTCGGGCCCGCTTAATCGGGCATCGCAGCATCTGTTTGTGCCCAGCGCTATTCCCTTGCAGGATAAGCTGCGTGGCGAAGTGCTCCCTGTGCTTTCTCAGTACCGCGAAGCCGTAAATGAGATGGTTGATTATCAGGCCAGGGTAACAAGAAAAACGGCGCAGACGCTGAGCCAGGCGCTCTCCGGTGTCTATATGACCCTCGCGGCAATGACCACTCTGTTTGTAATTATGGGTTTTGTAATAAGCGGGTTAATTACCCGCTGGATCAAGGTTCAGCTGGGTGGGGAGCCTTTTCACGCACAGGACCTGGCCACGGCGATTGCTGCCGGCGACCTGACGACTACCGTAAAGCTCCGTCGGGGGGATGCTGCCAGCCTGATGGCCTCGCTGAGTGTCATGCAAAATAACCTGCGTGATCTGGTGTCGAAAATTAAAGACTCCTCCACCTCGGTGGCGCTTGCCGCCGACGAAATTTCGCAGGGTAACATTGAGCTTTCCTCGCGCACGGAGCAGCAGGCCGCCGCACTGCAGGAAACCGCAGCCAGCATGGAGCAGCTGACCGCCACGGTGAAAAGTAATAGTGAGGGTGCACAGCAGACTGCAGGTTCAGCGCGCGAAACAGCTCATCTAGTCCGTTCAGGTGAAGCAGACGTGCAGCGCATGTCGGACACCATGAGTGCAATTTCAGTGAGTGCTGCGAAGGTAAACGACATTACGTCAATAATTGAAAGCATCGCTTTCCAGACTAACATTCTTGCTCTCAACGCCGCGGTGGAAGCCGCCCGGGCCGGTGAGCAGGGCCGGGGCTTTGCCGTAGTGGCCGGCGAGGTCAGAACACTTGCGCAGCGCAGCGCCAGCGCTGCGTATGATATCAAGCAGCTGATGGCTGAAGCAGTAAGTGTTGTTGATAACGGAGTGGTTGCCGCAGCTGCTGCCGGAAAGAGCATCCTGAAAATCGTCGGTAGAGTGGGTGAGCTGGCCGAAACCATGGATAATATTTCATTGGCTTCATCAGAGCAGATGCAGGGCATTTCTCAGGTGAGTGTTGCAATCAGCCAGATAGACGGGGTAACACAGAATAACGCCGCACTGGTTGAAGAGTCTTCGTCAGCCTCGCATTCGCTGTCGGAGCAGGTGCACGCGCTGCGCGGGATTGTTGAGTCCTTCCGTGTCTGATTCATGTCCGGAAGACGGCGGACGTCCTGCTCCCGGAATCACTGCCGCCGTTCTTCCCGCAATGAGGCGGGATATACACTTGTCCATTATCCTGTTCGGCGAACTGCTGCAGCGCCGCGTGTAACAATAACTGATCACTGTGAGTGTGAAATACGTATGGATAAGAGTACCGGCGCATTACAGAAATCAGGGCGCAGACGGATGAACTGCTCACGTAACCCGGCCAAGGTGAAAACCGGCCACTTGTACAGTAATGTTCCTGAAGATACGCGGAGACCTCTGAGTCACTTAACCTTGGGATAACGAGCAGCTGGCTGTACCTGGAGTGTGAAGGATGAAAACGCGGACGGCCATTAATTATGGCTCTGGAGGTCACATTTTCTGTCAGGATGGATAATAAATAAATTCATTGCCGTTAATTATGTTTCATACTTGTTTCTTGTAATACTCTACCATATTCATTCCTTCATCTGCTTTTCAACAATGACCGGGACAGCCGGGGGAATGTGCTAAACAGTGATAACTTAGATATATTATTGATTGGCAATAAGTTTTATGTGTCGACAGCAGAAAGCTCGTTTCGGTATTATAAATATCCTCAATACGCCGAATTCTCCCCAAAATTCTGTCGAAATTCTCCAGTGAGTCAGAGCGCAGTTCTACCAGTAAATCCCACTTACCATTTTACTGTGCAGGGCGTAAACCGCAGGATCGCAACGTAATTCCTGCACAATGGCCATCGCCTTTGTTTCTTCAACCGCCACGTTCATCCATGCGCGAATACGATTAGGTTCCACTCCCGGTCTGACCTTAATTGTGTATCCCGTAATGATCCCCTGCTGTTCAAGCGCCTCCATGCGTTTTTGGACCGTTGCCCGCGATACTTTCATTCTGTTGGTTAATTCTGTCACGGACAAACGCGCATCATCACGCAGCAGCACGATTAATTGTTGATCTGTCCGATTCATATCAAAATGCGGTGGGCGGTGACTGCCTAGGAAAAACCGACGTGCCGACCAGTAACGCGCTCAGCACCAGTAGCTGACGCTGGGTATGTTTCACATCGGTCCCCCATGTAATGCGTATCTTCTTCACTCAGTTGCAGCAGGTTGAAACGCCACGCACATATCTGGATAGCAACCAATGCCGGTAAAATCAGCAACGCGCACACCGCCAAGCTCGACCACTGTGCCGAGCTGAAGCTGCCCATACCCCACAATGCCAGCTGGCGCAGTTATTGATCATTATAATCTACGCCCCCCTACCGCCGCTCCTCACAACGCATTGATGGGGATGCCCACCAACAGCAAACGCGACAGATTGCCCAGTGCCAGGCGGCTGAAGCTGAAGATCAGCAATGCCACAACCATTCTGCCGACAAAGGCCTCCAGCATCGGTAACTAGAGGACGAGGTTCGGCGGCAACGCCATCGGCATGATAATCGACAACACCATGCCAAGCAGAACCGCTAACAACATGCGCGGCAGACGGATATTCAGCCAGATCTGCCACACCATATCGCTGAGCGGTGTGGATTGACAACGGCATCGCGCCAAAACTGATGGCCATCAGGCTGAGGCAGCGCAACACTGAAGCGCTAGTCATGTTTTACAGCTTCGGCTGCGTGGCGTAGCTTGACGATAGCCTCCGGTGTGTCGAGATCAAAACTCAGCAGCGCCATCTCATCTACCACTAACAGCGCGTGATGCTGCCCGGCTGGGCTCAGCGCCAGACCCGGTAGTGACCAAACCTTCTTTTCACCGCCGAGAGTCCGCAGTCCATCCTGACCTACCACCACTAGATCCGGCGCGGCAGCCACTACGCCTTCCTGCGAAAGCAGTTGATAATGCGGTACGGCTCCCATCGCATTAACTAGGCCAGCATTGCGAATGGCACCATCCGCCCCGGTCTGCGATCCTGCAGCCACGGTGTTCATGCCGCTGTGCGCCATGATAAACATTACCTTCACCGGCAGCGGCTGACTCGGCAGTTTTGCCAGTTGCTTCTGCACTTTTTCAGTCAGTGCTTTGGCGGCGTCTTCACGATGCAGCGCCTTGCCAATGGTCGCGATTTTTTCCGGGATCGCTTCGAGACTGTTTTTGCCGGTGACTTCCACCACCTTCACCCCTGCCTGCTCCACCTGTTGCAGCACCAGCGACGGTTTTGCCAGTTCGCTACTCAGTACCAGCGTCGGCTTCACCGCCAGAATGCCTTCCGCATTCAGCTTACGCATATAACCAATGTTCGGCAGCTTATTTACCTGAGCAGGCTGCTGGCTGGTGCTGTCGCGCGCCACCAGATCCTGCTGGGCATCCAGTGCGTAAACGATTTGGGTGACGTCTCCGCCAATGGAGACAATGCGTTCTGCCGCCAGCGTCGGCAGCGCCAGTGCGGTCAGCAACAACAGAGTCAGACGTTTCATGCGACAGCTCCTGAGGTGGTGAGCAACGCCAGCTGTTCACACCAGCGCGCTTGTTCCGGCGTACCTTCACTGCGCTGACCGTACAGTTGCGCGATCTGCGTACCATCAGAGGCGAACAGCTCAAAGCTGGTGACGAAGCCATCGCAGCCCTGCTTACGCGTCACCCAACTTTCGCTGATTTGATCCGCCATCAGATGCAGCGTGAATGAAGGGGTGAAGATGTTGACCCAGTTGTCTTTCGACATCAGTTTTTCTACAGTTCCGGTGAAGATCTGGGTGCAGCCACGGTTGCCAACAAAAATCATGATTTCGTTGCCATCCTGCTGTGCCTGATTGAGCAGCTGTGCCAGCGAGTCATTGCTGACTTGCCAGGCCAAATCGTCCGCTACCGCGTGGAATGCCTGCTGGCGCGAAATATTATGACGCTTCAGCAAACCGAAGAATTGGTGCACATCAGTCATGGCACGCCATTCAGCCTCGATGGTGCTGGCATCAACCGTCGTGCTGTGCTGCGGGCTGCGGGCCGGAATGAGTTCCAGCGCTACGTGGGCAGCGGTGGTGAACTGGGTAATCAACGCATCCCATGCGGCGACATCTGTGTTGTGGGTGGTGTAGATTTTCAGCACAGCGTCACCGTGGCGATCAAAAATCTGGATGCTTTGATGTTCACCGCGCGCCGTCATTTCTTGCAGGAAAAAGGCGCTATGCCACTGCTGGGGAAACAGACGCTGATCCAGCGCACGCGGGTTGAGGATCAATCCTGCATGTTCTCCGAGGTGCTGGTTTTCATATTTTCCTACTAGCTCATGTACTGCGTATTCGTTACGGGTGATGTTTTTGGTTTCACCCACTGCTTCGAGGGCGGCGAGCAGCGCCGGGAAATCGGTTTTCAGGGCCTTGGCATCCCGACCAATGCGCGCTTCACACAGCTGTGCTTCGCCAATGCCCATCAGTGCTGCCAAATCGCGCGCATATTTTTTCTGATGTTCGCATTGCAGGGCAAAATAGTGCTCGTAACGTTCGGTCATCGCGTATGTTCCACTGTTAGAATGCCCTGCCATACGGCGGGGCGAAGCATTGCCATCAGAAATCGACATTCAGCCCCAGCTGGAAAGTGCGGCCGGGCATAATTGAGAGCTGCGAGTCATAGTATGCCTGGTTCGTTTTACTGGTGGTGGATTCCAAATCTCGACTGCTGAGGTAATCCCAGTATTTGCGATCGGTCAGGTTATAAATCCCACCACTTATCTTCACGTTTTTCGTGAGGCGGTAATAAGCCGTCAGATCAACCAGCGCATATCCGGGAATATTCTGGTAGTAGGTATCGCTAGTGGCCCCCAGAGCACTGCCCGAATTTGTGTAGGTCTGCCGCTGTGTGTAGGTTGCACGCTTGCCATGGTTAAAGGTGGCAGTGACCGCTGCACCGTAACGCTGATCCGGGGAGTCATAAGCCACGCCAGTGATCAGACGCATGGGTGGTACGCTCTCAAGAGGCTCGTAGCTGTCGCCCAGATAACTTGATTTTGCAGCGCCCTGCGCATAACCAAATGCCAGCCGGGCGCTCAGACCGTTCACATCCGGGTACCAAGTGCCAAGATTGAATCTGCTGCCGAACTCCGCCCCGTAAATATAAGCTTTGTCGCGATTTTCTGCACGATAGGCAATATCAATGTTTTCCGGAATATCGGTAAAGACTTCCGGATTCGACGTCCGGCTATAACGGGTGTAATCAATAAAGTTCTTATAACTGTTGTAAAAGGTGGATGCAGTGAACGTGATCCCCGGAGCCGCTTCACCTTTCAGACCAAACTCAAAATTATTACTGGTTTCGGTTTTCAGGTCTGTATTACCAAGCAAAGCATACTGCGATCCATAGGAAGAGGCGTAGTTTGAGGACAGATTCCATGAGCCGTACATCTGGCTGGCGTTCGGAAACTGCGCACCACGCTTATACTGCAGATAGGCCATCATCTTCGGGGTCAGGTTATACTGAAACACAAGAGACGGCAGGATCTGTGCATCATTGAAATGCTTACCGTAAAGTGTTTCCACATCCTCGGTCGAAAGATCGGCATCCCCTCCCGCCAGAGCGGAAAGGTTTTCGGCTCTGGTATTCTGATAAGCAAAACGGATGCCCGGAATAACGGAGAAGGAGTGGCCGTTCATATCCCAGCTCAGGGTATCTTCAGCATAGGCTCCGAAGGTCAGGGTCTTGCTGTCTGCTTCCGGCCGGGAAATATAGTTATAAGAGCTCTGCTCAGGATCTTGCGAATAAGGCCGCTCGGTTTTTTCGATGCTGGCATTCATGCCATAACGGAAATTGTTAAACAGCCAGCTCTTCTCAGCTTTGCTCTCGAACCCGAAGGTTCTTGTATTGTAATTGGAGTAGATTCTGTGGGCTTCAACCGATCCTGCCTCAGGCACCAAACTGTTATCGTGCGCCTGAGTTTGTTGATAAAACAAGCTGGTTTCCAGACTGTCTACCAGGAGGTTATCATCTGGGGTCCACAAATCTTTCAGCGTCCCCGTCCAGCGGCGTGTCTGGCTGCTCTGACTTTCCCGGCCATAGATGGTAGTAGTACCCGTGCCCCAATAATCAAAGTCGGTATGGTTAGTCTTGTGGTAGTAATCGAGGGTTACACTGAGCTGATGCTCACTGTTAGGCTGCCAGATACCGGTCGCTGAAATGGCATCAGAATGCCAGTTTGCCGGATAAGCATCGATCGTACCGCTGTTGTTACGTGTTTCCTGCCCATCGCGTCGGCTTACGACAAAAATCCCACGCAGGGTCTCATCACCACCTGCAGCGGTGATGCCGTTATGCCAGCTGCGGTTAGATGAGTCGTAGTCGCTCTGGTAGCCAAAATATTTGTGTTTGACGGGTGAGAGATAATCGTCCGGTAATTTCGGACGGAAAGATACCGAGCCGCCAAGTGAATTATTCTTATAGGATACGTCCGTTGCACCTTCAACAATATCGACAGACCCATACATGTACGGGTCGATATAATCACGACCGATACCAAAAGTGTTGGACCCTGTACGACCTACAGAACTTCGCCCGGTAGCATAAGGCAGTTCGATACCATCCACGTCAATAGAAACCCTGTTGTCTTCCAGGCCGCGAACGTTATATCCGGTGTAACCAGCGCGGTCACCCGTGTAACCACTTTTCCCTGTGTTACTGCCGCCGGCAGCACCCGGAGCACTGACCAGCGGCTGATAGCGCATTACTGAACCAAAGTCATTGCCACCTTCTTTCTGAAGCTTTGATGCGGATATCGTGGTCCGGCTACCCGCCTGCAGCGGCAGTTTAGGAGCCGTCACAACCATAATGCCTTCACTGGTTGTGCTTTTCTTTTTCGAAATCGACAGGGTCTGATTATCATCAGACGCTGCATAACTACATGCGATATGAATGGCTGAGCCCAGCAGTGTTATCCTGAACAAGCGCTGTGCAGGGGACCCTTGAAGAAGAGTGGACATGGTCGCGAATTACCTTTTATTAATTGTTAATATTCGCTCAAGAACTGCTTCCGGTTAAGAAAAATCTCCAATACGGAATGAAGGAAAGAACTTAATTATTTAATAGATGTCTTTTGATCAATCTACGTTAACGTATGGTCACCATCAAGCAGCTTTACATCCCAATGCACTAAGCTTTACGTAAACCTGTATCTGATGGCTTTCATCTTCTCGGGCGGGCAGGGAGAATGAGGATGAGATGCGAAGAAAGATTTTTTATACTGTTATATTTTTATATATAAGGTGCAATAAGAAATAACATCAACCCTTTAATTCCCCCCTGACATCAGTTATTCATATGAAAATTAGAATGTCTGTCCAGAAATTACCCTGAATTTATTTTCAGATTTACTTCTCTGCAATGTATATACCTTCACATGCCAAATGAAGTCGAATATTACTCTGCCAGCATCTGTCAGGTAACCATCATGTGGCCTTTTTTTTGTGCGTGTTATTTACCGACACTATCGGATTATACGTATCACTTACTTAAGAGTCTGATTTGTTTTTAAGGTTGAGGTGAATCGCCACAGGTTTAACAGATACCTCAGAGTCATTTAAGATGGCTTAAAGAGAGGTCCCCATGAGTGGTAAGCGTTATCCAGAAGAGTTTAAAATTGAAGCTGTCAAACAGGTAATTGAGCGTGGTTATTCTGTTTCGAGCGTTGCAACACGTCTTGATATCACCACCCACAGCCTTTACGCCTGGATAAAGAAGTACGGTCCGGATTCTTCCACTAATAAAGAACAATCAGATGCTCAGGCCGAGATCCGCCGCCTCCAGAAAGAGCTGAAGCGGGTTACCGACGAACGGGACATATTAAAAAAAGCCGCGGCGTACTTCGCAAAACTGTCCGACTGAGGTACGCCTTTATCCGTGACAACACCTGTTGCTGGCCTGTTCGCCTGCTCTGTCGGGTGATGGATGTTCATCCCAGTGGTTTTTACGCCTGGCTTCAGCAGCCGCATTCAGAACGCCATCAGGCAGACCTGAGATTAGCAGGACAGATTAAACAGTTCTGGCTGGAATCGGGATGCGTCTATGGTTATCGCAAGATCCATCTGGATCTGCGGGACAGCGGGCAACAGGGCGGAGTGAACAGAGTCTGGCGACTAATGAAACGTGTTGGGATAAAGGCTCAGGTCGGATACCGGAGCCCGCGGGCACGTAAAGGCGAGGCCAGTATCGTATCGCCCAACAGGCTCCAGCGACAGTTCAATCCGGATGCTCCGGATGAGCGTTGGGTAACTGACATAACCTACATCAGGACCCACGAAGGCTGGCTGTATCTTGCCGTGGTTATTGATCTGTTCTCACGCAAAATTATCGGCTGGTCAATGCAATCCCGGATGACAAAGGACATTGTCCTGAACGCACTGCTGATGGCTGTATGGCGGCGTAATCCCCAAAAACAGGTGCTGGTTCATTCTGATCAGGGCAGTCAGTACACAAGCCATGAGTGGCAGTCGTTCCTGAAATCACACGGCCTGGAAGGCAGCATGAGCCGTCGCGGTAACTGCCACGATAATGCGGTTGCAGAAAGCTTTTTCCGGTTGTTGAAATGCGAACGGATAAAGAAAAAGATCTACGGAACGCGGGAAGAAGCCCGCAGCGATATTTTTGATTACATCGAAATGTTTTATAACAGTAAGCGGCGGCATGGTTCTAGCAATCAGATGTCACCGACAGAATATGAAAATAAGTATTATCAACGGCTCGGAAGTGTCTAGATTATCCGTGGCGATTCGCAGAAATCAGTATTCACTATCAGTTAAAGACGTAATAAAAATTGCCTGCAGGATTCCCAATCAGTGTCGTTCTTTATGACCAGATTCAATTGATGCAATAACCCAACTATGAATGCAGGAGTGAATGGACATGAAAGATTGAATCGATACCTTAAGCCTTTCTTTCATAGGGTTATATTTTCATTGTTTTGTGAGAGCAGGTATTTTTTCTTTGCGTAAAGAAAGTAAACGTTTGTTGCAATATTTATCTAGGCTATCAGTATTTTTACTAAACCAATTAATTAATGTCTGTTAACAGTATCAATGCGTTATTTTTTCGATATTATTACAAATAATTAAATCTTATAAGGTTACTGAGAATGCAAAGAGCTGCCATAAAAATATCTATATATATATCAACTACTTATTTTTTGCTTTTGGGTGGGTTTGTTTATTTTAAAATAAAAAAAGATCTTCACAT